>NZ_JBGFSM010000004.1:187620-313791 GCF_041679265.1 Autumnicola aciditolerans | reverse complement strand
CCCACTTCATAATTGGAGTTTGACAATCCAGCAATTATATATTAGATTTGAAGACCGTATTAGGCTCGATTTGGCAACCACTCCTTCGGGGGTACCCCCGAAGGAGTGAAGAAAAGGACAGAGTTTAAATTACACTCCCGGGGCAAGCCCACGGAGCATTTTGGAGGATTACTTCTTAAGACTTTAAACATTTAATATCGAGGTAAGACCCGGGGGGTATTTACCCTCTAGAATAAAGCTATTGAGCAGAACTCTTTGAAAACTAAAAAATAACTTCCAATCAAGTTCTTAATACTGAATCAAATATTTATTTTCACCCATCCCCTTAGGAATTCTTACCATTTCGAAGGACTAAAATAGGAATTCAATCGCTGTTCTAAACAAAATGAAAAATTACTATTAATCAGAAGAAGACATCAGGACAATAATTTTTTTCTTTTTTGAAATAGGACATTCATATTTTATTCTGATTTTATAATTAATATTCCTATTCAAATGAAATTTTCCATCAGTGGGATCAAAACCTCCTTCTGTTGTAAATGCAATACTTGTTATTTTTAAATTTTTTATTTTCTCGATGAGCTTTAAATCTCTCTGAGATAAAGAATACTTTTCATGCAATTGATTTAGAGTATTTATAAAATGAATTGAATCCCCAACCTTCATAACATATATTTTTCTGTTATGATAAATTTAATATGTGAATGAAAAAAGTAAGAACACAAATACCTAAATTTTTAACACGATAAATATGTATGACCCGATTGTAATTAAACAAGATAACCAACTCATTCTTTTCTACTTATCCACTTTTAAATGCATAGTTAAACTTTTCAACTAATTAAATAGTCTCAATTTTAACCGAAAATTTCTAAACGACTTAAATAGGAGCTAATACTCCCAAATTAAACGATACAATTTTTAAATTTTGCAACTTCCAGGCACAAAGGAAGATTATCATGACAAGGACAAATTGATCATATCCTATGGAAAGTGATGAAGAAGTAGTACAGGTAAAAGTTTAATTTCCTATTTTTTAATTTTATTAATTGAGTTTAGAGCTAGCGTAATATTCCTACCGTTTTTATAGTGTTAGTTCGGTAGATATAAGGCTATAAAACTTCGCTTCACTGCGTTGGCTTTTTTTAATGCTGCTGTTGAAATACCTCGTCCACAGCGGCCACTGCAGATGCACTACATTTCCCTACAAAATAAATATCTACAATGACAGAAATAAACTCCATAATTGGATTGATTCCAAATGCTTTCCGAAAATTTCTTTTTGATGCTTTATAGTTGATGGGAACTCTGTATCCAGGAAAAGAAACTAATGACTCTATTAAGTATTCATTTGAGAAGAAATAAAAGGGATTCTGGGGGCAAGAAAATATCCAATAAGACTAGCGAAGAGAATAGGGATGAAATAAGCGAAACCAGTCAAGGTAGCCAATAGAATTGTAGTACTCATAGGAGTCCTGGTAACACAGGCATTGATCGCTGCCATACAGCTTATTATAGCAAGGGCAGGATCCACAGAAGGGAACAATTTATGAATGATTAATCCAAGGGTAGCCCCCACAAAGAAAAGAGGGATTATGAATCCACCTCTCCAACCTGAAGTCACGGTAACCGCAATGGCTATGATCTTAAAAACAAGAATAGCAATCAGGAAAGGCACAGAAAAATTTGCCGAAAGGAGTTGGTTTAATTGATGATGGCCAAAGTACCTGGTGAGCGGGAAGTAAAAAGCAATAACTCCTAAAATTATCCCTCCGGCTGTCGTTTTAAAATAAACTGGCATTTGAAGTTTATAAAAAATAGATCTTAAAAATTTTGTACAAGAAATAAATATCCATGCCACGAAGGTTGCAGCGATGGCAAATACAATTGCAAAGACAAAATCGAATTTGTCATGCATCTCGTAGGTAGGAAGATTCCAGACGGGAGCGAGGCCCAGATGAATAATAAGTGCAAAAATAATATAGCTAAAGCAACTGGCTACAAAAGCCGGAATAATTGCCTCGTAATATTGTGCCGCATGTTTGTGGTGAAGTATTTCAAGAGAAAATAAACTTCCACCTAAAGGAGCACCAAATAAAGCAGTAAAACCGGAAGCCATACCAGCAATGGTCATAGACCTGAAATCTTCCCCTTTCAATCTCAGCACTTTAGCAAACCAGGAGCCTGTTGAGCCGGTAACTTGCACCAATGGGGCTTCAGGCCCCAAACTTCCTCCCGATGCGACACAGAGCAGAGAGGACAAAACCATAGAGGGATTATTTTTTGAATTCAACCTGCCCTTATTGAACCTTATGTTGTTGACGATAAGATCGATCTCCCCCGGATCCCCAAAAAAATGAATGATAAGCCCTGCAAGCAGGCCGGCTGCTGCCATTGTTGGAATTACCTGCCAGCCATCAAAGAAAGCAAGGAAATGCATCAAATTTTCAAGTGCGATCCAATATGTCCCGGCTATCAATCCTCCGATGATTCCCAGCAATGCCCAAAGAAGGAAATTCCTGCTGAAGACGAAAGGGCTAAACCTCATTGGCTGGTCGAGTAAGTTGATATAAGTAATTAATTTGCGCTTTGCTTTTATTTTCAAACTCTGAATTTTAATCGGACGATTGCAATTGTCGAGGCGGCAAGTTATCAAATTTTATAATGACAAAAGATATGGTCGTGGATTTTTCTGAAATCCTATTATCAATTCTTTTCCTCTTCTGTTTAAAATCTTTTTCCTGAAAATTTTTTTCTAAAAAACGTGAATTGGTTTAATCTTTAAGACCTCGAAAATGAACTGTAAAAAAAGAAATCTCTGAAAAGAAAACTTTTGAACACCTACCTGCCTGGATTATTTTCGCAGCAATAGCCTTTTACATGCCCAATAATTCCTCCTGTTCCACGGAATGGTGGAATTTTACCAATTTTTTTCTAGGGCTGATTTTCATCTACGCCTTTGAAAACAGTCAGCTTATAGATCCTACTGTAAGAGGATAGACCGTTGTCACAAATTGGTCAGCACATTGCCACTTCATTTCGTAGAAAATGCTTCATTTGGGGCAAAACGATTCATTAAAAAGGTTTTGAATACAACTTCAAAGCTTCAGATTTCCATTGCGCTAACCCTGCCAGAAAAAGGCAGGAACACTTCATTCCTAATTTACATCTTCGAAGTCAAGTCCGCTATAAATCCTACTTCAAGAGGATAATCCGTTTTCATAATCCAATCAGCACATTGCCGCTCCATTTTGCGAAAAGCTAAATTTCGGAAAAAAAGCTGCCATACAAATTTCTTGTACACCCTTCTCAATTTCTGCTTTCCATTTCGTTTGCGCTCCCCTCGTTGCCGGGAAGCACACTCCAATTCAACACGAAATAGTGAACGGAGTTTGCCAGATAGGAATTCCATTTAATCCTTTAGTCCTGCTTCCTATGTTTTGGTATTTCACAAAGGTATTTAGACCTACTCCCGCACCGCCGCTGTCCTACCTTTTTTTGTAAGCAAATAGCAAGAATTGGAAGTTAAACAGACTGCATAAGCCAGTCGTGCCTCCTTTTTATAAGTCCTTATTAATTCCAATTCTTGAAAAGGTATCAGCAACAAAAAATGGTAACAGCGGACGGCTCTATGGGAAGTAAATCTAAAATGAATCTTATGAAATCTTACAAAAACATCCAAAAGGAAGCGGGACTAAAAAAACAAAAAAAGGAAAACGCTCTGGATATAATAAGTAAATCATTTCAAAAAAATAGAATAGTAAACTGCTTGAATGGTTCAGGTAGCATTTTAATCAATATTTAAATATTTTATTATGAGTACTTTAAAAAATTACATACAGTTAATCAGAAATGTTGGCGGAGAGCCAGAAATCATGAACCTTGAAAGCGGTAAAAAAGTATCCCGTTTTTCACTCGCCACTAGTGGATTTTATAAAAATTTAAAAGGGGAGAAAATATAGGAGACACAATGGCACACGATGGTAGCTTGGGGAAAAATCGCAGAAATTATAGAAAAATATGCCGGAAAGGGTAAGGAAATCGGGGTAACGGGAAAATTGGAATCCCGAAGCTACGAGGACAAAGACGGAGTTAAACACGATGCTACCGAAGTGGAAGCCAACGAAATTCTTCTGTTAAGGTAAAGAACGGCAATAATCCAGCTGATTAATCTTAAATAGCAAAGAGGGCGTCATGGTCGAAAAAAGCGCCCTCTTTTAATTATTAACCCTAGAAATTATAGTCAATAATGGAAACCAAAGTTAATGAAATATCTATAAGTTACAGCGGAAGTTTAAAAGCAAATTTGCTTCCCAAAATAACCTGTTCCCAAAGTGCGGCAGATTTAGCCTATAGTCAATGGAATAAAAATAATATTGAACTGCACGAAACCTTTAAAATAATGCTACTCAACAATGCCAATAAAGTAAAAGGAATTTATGAAATTTCCAATGGGGGTATAACAGGAACTTTAGTTGATGTCCGCATCTTATTTGCCGTATCGTTAAAGAGCTTAACGACGGCGGTAATTTTACTGCACAATCATCCGAGCGGGACCTTACGACCCAGTGAAGCAGATAAACGCCTGACCCAAAAGATAAAAAAAGCAGGAGAATTACTGGACATTAAAATTTTAGATCATCTCATACTTGTTCCTGATGGGGATTATTACAGCTTTGCAGATGAGGGAATCCTTTAAGTTATGATCGAAAGTAGGCCAAGGAACATTGTAGCAATTTAAATGTGATGATTGGAGAAGAAAAATTGTAAAATTTATACAATTCTATTAATTTAATCCAAGCTTGCTCCAATCAAGGAATAGGCGTCTCTGGATGTTGGGGGTGATTATTATTTATTCAAAATTGCTAACTATAAAAAAGGGAAAATTCGCTGTTACCTGAACTTTCCCTTTCATTACAAATCATAGAAGATGACTTATGCATTAAAGTTAATATTTTTTCTAATTATCCAAAATATTTTGGACAAATTTTATTGTAGAGCGACTTTTAAATTTTTACGCCAAATTGTACGAAATTTTTGTCCCGCTTTCACGGGACGAAAATAATGTCGATTAGGTAAGGGGAAGTCTCACGCCTTAACTTCTCGATTCGTACGGCTCTTCTTGATCAAAACATGGTACAAAAGTCTCAAGCAGGTATACATCCAATGCTCGAAGAGCGTTGAATAATATTTTGAGAGCCTTCGAAGTATTGATCGAAACAGCTCATGGTTAGCGATGGTGCTTCCGATATTTATTCCGCAGCCATTTAGCAAACCTTCGGTGGAATGCCCTGACGGAGATATGCATCTCGAGATTCAGAACTTTTCAAGACTCTGATAATCAATAAAATGGGAAATAAATGGGAGGATGTGGCTGTTAAAGGAACAACATTTTCCTGCCTTAATGATGATAGTATCCAAACATTTATTGTCAAGGCAATTGAAAAAGATCGTATTCCTCTAAATACACTAAACATTGGCAAAGAAACACTATTCAAAAATCTTAGTCTACTGACAGAACAAGGACAGCTAACAAATGCCGCTGTATTGTTATTTAGAAAAAAAATTAATTAAAGTGTCCATAACAGCCAGTTTTAAAATTGGCCGATTTGGAAAATCAAACCATGATCTTTTGTTCCACGACATAGTTGAAACAAATATTTTTGAAATGGCTGATGAGGTAATTGAAATTCTAAAAATCAATTATTTGGTTAGACCTATTTCTTATAAAGGAATTGAGCGTATGGAGCCATTGGAATATCCGGAAACGGCGTTAAGGAAAGCTGTTTTGAATGCCATCATTCATAAAGATTATTCCAGTACATATACTTTTCTTCGGGTTTATGATGATCGATTGTACCTATGGAACCCATGAATTTTGCCTAAATAATTGACGATTGATAAATTAAAACAAGAACATTCATCGTATCCAAGAAATCTGAGTAAAGCCAATGCATTTTTCAAATCTGGTTATATTGAATCTTGGGGACGAGGAGTAAATAAAATTATTGATGCCTTCAAAGAGGTCGGGCCACCTGAGCCAAATCGAAGAAGGACAAGGTGGAGTAAGTATCACTTTTCTAAAGGATATTTATACAGATGATTACCTTAAAAAACAAACTTTTCTACCAGACAAGTCAACGCTTTGTTATACCTAAAAGTACATGGTTCTATAGGTAATGCACAATATCAGCAACTTGAGAGTCTATCAAAAAGAACAGCTAAGCAATTTACAGGAACTGATAGATAAAGAGTTCATTGAAAGAAAAGGAACTACTGGTAAGGGGACTTCTTATATATTCCGCTCCAAAAGATCAAAGGGGTCATAAAGGAGCCAGAATGGGGCCATAAATTTGTCAGGTGTATATAAGGAATATCATAGTTGGTAACTCTTTACCTTTTAGCTCAAAACACCGCAGTACCACTTTAAAAATCTACTTGGAATCATATAGGAAGTTTTTGAAACGCTCCTCATAGATGACGGCCTTGGTAGCCAAGAGAAATATATGGATTTAGAACAGAAAAGCGTTTCGGTATTTCAAATCGATAAAGTTAATTGTACTATAAGAAAACTAATCTTATTTGGCTTCTATTATTTTGCTCCGTCAATTATGGGTGAAATCCCTTAGTTATTAATTTAAATTTTAAGCTTAATTTTGGGAATCAATGAAATGGAATTGTTGCCCCCCTTTATAATTCTTTTAATATGGCACAAATTTTATAGGAGGATGCTATTTATTGCGATTACTCTAGCTCTAGTTATTCTTGTTGAGTCATATAAAAGTATTAAAACAATTGAATAAAAATCTTAAATAAATGAATATAAATTTAATATTACATGGTAATATTAATTAAGAAGGAATGGGGTTGGGGAGCCTCATTCCTTTTACTTTTAATTAAATGTGCCCACATCCTGCCGTTAAACCAAAATGAGGAGGATACTAATTTTTTGGTGTCAAAACTATCTAGCTTAGGAGAATTGTAGTAAACGAGATACTGAAAAAAAATAATGATGATACACTGTCTCAAAAGTCGCGAGCATAAAAAGTTTTTAGGATCTTATCTTTATCTTGCCCGGGTTCAAAACTGTCAGGGATAAAAATAAACACGGAGAAGTATTTTTAACAATCGTTTAGTTAAATTAGCTTTAGAACTTAAAATTTTAACGCAAAACGTTATTTTACTATGCTACTATGATCTCAATAGTAAAATTAATTTAAGATTCTTTAATTTGTACCCTCGTACATTTATTTTATGGGAAAATTTCTAAACGCTTTTTGGTCAAGAACGCCAACTCAAGCACGACCGACTAAAGACACCAAAAACGCACGGCTTTTAAAAAGTGTTTTTAATACCACGAATCAGGCAATAGCCGTTTTTCAGGCTCTTTATAATGATCGTGGGGAAATTGAGGATTTTAAATTCATTAAAATAAATAAAGTCCTTAAAGAAATGTATAATGTGCAAGATCCTCTGGGAAAGACCTATAGTGAAACCTCTGAATATGGTATAAAAATGGGTATACTGGAGGCTTTTATCCAGGTCATGGAAACTAAAAAACCACTTGAGAGGGAATTTCATTTTGATAAGGAAGGCTATAATAATTGGTTCAGGATTACGGCGCGCTCTCACGATGATCTTTTGATCGCAACTTTAGAAGATATTACTATACGTAAAGAGGAATCTGAAAGCTTAAAAGACTTGTTGAGGTTCAAGCAGCAGCTGGAGGCTACCTCCCCTGAAACCATTATGATTGTCAATCTTAATACTTTTTCCGTGAGATATATAAATAAAGACCTGCTTCCCGAGGCTGGAATGACGGTGGAAAAAATCCAGGGAACCCCATTACAGGACATTCTGCCCTATATCCATCCCAGGGATCGGGAAAGGCTAATTAGGTTTCATAAAAAGCTGCTAAAATCAGAAGATCATTCCATTTATGAGCTAGAGATTAGGTTAAAACTTAGGAATAATCAATGGGAATGGTTTTGCGTACGAGGAAAAATTTTTGAGCGAAAGAATAAGAAATGGGTTGATGAATATGTGATTTTAGTGAGTAACATTACTGAACAACATAACACAAAAGAAGCACTCCAAAAAGCAGAAAGACTTTCCATCCAGGGAGAAGTCGCCAGGATCTTTGCCCACGAACTTCGAAATCCTATCGCTAATATAGGGATGGCTACTGATCTAATTTCAAAAAAAATATCAGGAGAAGAAAAGGAAAAAATAAACCGATATCTCGAAATTTTATCCAGTAGCAACAAGGCATTAAATAATCTTGTCAGCAATCTACTTGATGCTTCAAATTATTCGTCGCCAAATTTAGTCAAGGCCAATTTAGTCGATGTAATCGAAAAAACCCTGGAAAAAGCTTCTGAAAGAATTTTCCTGGCAGGTCTTCAGGTTGTAAAGAATTACGAAAAAAATTGTATTGTATTGGCAGATTACAATAAACTGTCTATAGCCCTTCTTAATTTGATTGTAAATGCCAGTGAAGCTACTGTACCTCAGAAAGGTATTTTAAAAATAAAAATTTTTGAAGATGCAGGTGAGGTGGTGCTGCAAATTTCAGATAATGGTCATGGATTAAATGAACAGGATATCAATCGTATTTTTGATGCCTTTTACACCCAAAAAGATACGGGAGTGGGAGTAGGCCTCTCGTCGGTGAAAAATATCTTAGATGAACATGATGCTAAAATAAAAGTGGAAAGCGAAGTGAATCAGGGAACTACATTTATTATAAGTTTTCCTCACTATGAAAATCAATAAGGTTAAAAGTATAAAATTTGTAAATTTATTTGAATTAGTTCCTAAGCGATTTTGAACTCAATCAAGAGCCTCTATGAGTGCAAATTGAGCTTTAAGGTAAATTATACAATCATTGTTTTTTAAACCTGAAAATAAAAAAAATTTAATTAAAAATTTTCTCTACCAAAACTGAAAAAATAAATTAAAAATAATGGATATTAAGTTAATTTAATACAAGGAGTCTTGTATCTTGAGTTATAGGGTTTGTGATGATAGGAAAGAGAAGAGAGAACCTGCTAGCTATCTCAGTTACCTCAGATTTTTTTTTGGGTTTGTGATTCACAATTAATTACTTCAATAACCATTAATATCCATATTTATGCTTAAATGCTAGACTATAAGATAAACATCTTTTTAACGGTAGCTGACCGTTTAAGCTTTTCAAAGGCAGCTGAGGAACTCCATATTACGCAACCCGCTGTTTCCCGCCATATAAAGCAGCTGGAAGACCATTTTAATCAAAAATTATTTGAGCGGCAGGGCAACAGGATCGCGCTTACTAAAGCAGGAACTCTTTTGCTAAATTACACTAAGAAAATTTTCATACTTCATGGAGAGCTGGAATTTGATATGAATGCACTGGTTGATAAAACTGGAGGTGTTCTAAAAATTGCTGCCAGTACCACCCTGGCGCAGTATATTTTGCCCGGGGCCCTGGCAAATTTGAGGAAAAAATATCCACAGATAGAAGTAATTCTCACCAGCGCAAATACCGAAAAAGTAGAGCAGCAAGTTCTAAAACAAAACGCTGAAATTGGGATTATTGAAGGGTTTTCAAAAAACAGGGAGTTATCGTACCAAAAATTTCTTAGGGATGAAATCGTTCTGGTAGTCTCTAAAAACCACCCTCTCTTTAATAACCCGCCTATCCCTCTTGTGAAACTTAAAGAGCTTCCATTAGTCCTTCGGGAGAAGGGATCAGGGACGCTGGAATTTATTATGAAGAGGTTAAAAGAAAATGGTTTTTCTCCGGAACAGTTGAATATAGAAATGAGACTGGGCAGTTCTGAAAGTATTAAATCTTATCTAAAGGAGGGTAACTGTGCCGCCTTCCTAAGTATCAATTCAGTTTTAGACGAATTAAAGTTCGGCTCGCTTGGAATTGTAGATATCGATTCTTTTCAAATAGATCGGCATTTTCATTTTATTCAGAAGATGGGAAATCATTCTTCACTCGCACAATTATTTATTGATTTTATGACTCGACGTTATAACAAAACGTTATAATAGATCAGTTTTTATCATTTGACTTCAGCAAGGTTTTAAGGCTACTTTTACAAAAAAAAAGAAGCCACCATGATTTCAACTGATCCTTTTAAATTTTCTAAATCTAATTGTACAAAGCTTGTATTTATTGTTATTGCGGCATTTTGTATAAGTCCATGGCTATCCCCTCCACTCGCTTTGGCCATAGGAATTGTTTTTGCTCAAATTGGTAAAAATCCTTTTGAAAAATATAACCATAAAGCTATACAGTGGTTATTAAAACTTGCAGTAATCGGGCTTGGGTTTGGAATGAGTGTAACCTCGGCACTTTCCGCAGGAAAAGAGGGGGTTTACCTAAGCATTGCCTCTATAAGTCTAACCCTTTTATTGGGTTTATCTTTAGGTAAGTTCTTTAAAATCGATAAGAAGATCGTTCAGCTTATTTCTTCGGGTACCGCCATTTGCGGAGGAAGTGCCATTGCGGCCATATCGCCAATCATACGCGCAAAGCCTAAACAAATCTCCGTAGCGGTGGGGGTGGTATTTTTATTAAATTCTGTTGCACTTTTTATTTTTCCTGAAATTGGACATTTTTTAGGCCTAAGCCAGCATCAGTTTGGCCTCTGGAGCGCGATTGCCATTCACGATACCAGTTCGGTGGTTGGAGCAGCCCAGGTATATGGCAATGAGGCCCTGGAAATCGCGACTACCGTAAAACTGGCAAGAGCGCTCTGGATCCTTCCGGTTTCATTGTTATTTGCCGTTTTTAGTGGTGGCAGCCTTAAAAAAGTAAAGATACCTTATTTTATCGGAATCTTTATCCTGGCTATTATTGTGAATACCTATCTTCCCGCCATTCATTCAGTAGCTCCCTATATTGTAAGTGTTTCAAAATCTTCCTTAACCCTGGTTTTATTTCTTATAGGAACTACGCTTAGTTTTTCATCTATGAAAAAAGTAGGCTATAAACCCTTAGTCCTGGCGATTGGCGTATGGGTATTTATCTCTGTGCTCTCGCTCTTAATTATAGTAAAAACCACTCATTAAAATATGATATTATGAAATTTTCAGCCTTTAAATTTTTAAATAACAGATCCAGCTGGTCTAAAAATAAGTACGCATGGTGGACCGCCATTTCCACTTTTAGCATCATGGTTTTAATTGAAGTACTTTTCTCTATCTTTAATAATTATGAGAATTTGGCCGTAAGAATGATCAATCTTTTAGTCTTGTTACTACTTTTTATAAATATGGTTTATGATTTTTCCAGACTTAGAAAGCATGCCACTTCTTATTTTACGGCCTTTAAACTATGCATAAGAACTGGAATATACTTTTGCTTAATTTTCTTTCCGGCCTTATTTTTATTACTTAGTCTGGATCATAAAGATTTGATTATACTTCAAATGGGAACTCCCTTTGGCCAACAATATTCGGCTGGCGAAATTATGGGAGCACTTTTTATAGAAGTACCGGTTTTCATCATTATCGCTGCTCTGGTTTCTTCACCGGCAGTGGGGTTCAATCAAAACTCAAAATTTCTATAGTCTTAACTCTTGGTTAAAAATAATAATACGAATAAACACTAAAAAAACTTAAAAATGAAATATTTTAAAATTGAAAAACTCATACCTCTGCTCGCATTAACCCTTATTTTCTTGGTGTCTGCCTGTAGCACTGCCAGAAGAGAAAATAATATCTCAAAGAATGAAAAAGATGCTCTGAGCGCAAAATATACAAGTACGTTACTCGAGCCCCATATCCCGTACCGGCCCAAGGATGGGATCGTTAAAATTTATGGAGCCGGTGGGCCGCAAACAGCTATTATTCCTGTAGCTAAACTTTATGAAGAAAAAACAGGTACCAAAGTAGAGGTAAACTTTGGTCCGGAGTCCAAATGGACAGAAAATGCTCAAAAAGATGCCGATATTCTCTGGGGAACTGCAGAGCAGGGTTTGACAGCATTCTTAGAAACCTATACCGAATTTAAAAGTAAAGATGCAGAACCTATTTATCTAAGGCCGGCGGCAATTGCTGTAAAACCTGGTAACCCAAAAAATATTCATAGTATTGAAGATTTATTTAAACCTGGAATAGGCATCGTGGTGGTAGAAGGTGCAGGCGTCTATAATACTTCGGGCACCGGAGTTTGGGAAGATGTAGTGGGCCGCATGGGAAGATTGGAAGACCTTAAGAAGTTTCGTAAAAACATCATTGCGTTTGCTAAGGGTAGTGGTGCAGGGTTTAAAGCTTTTAAACAGCCTAATGCCGATGCCTGGATCACATGGAATTACTGGATCATGGATAATCCTGGCGAAGCCGATCTCGTAGAAATTGATGAGGCTCGCCGAATTTACCGGGATTTGACAGTTGTCACCAATGATAAAGCTGATCCCCAGGCAAGAGATTTTATAGAATTCTTAAAGAGCGATGAAGCGGCTAAAATATTTAAGTCCCACGGGTGGGACAAATAAAGCAGGGTGAATTTTAAGGAAAATGCAGCTATTTTAAACCTGAAATTACCAGCAAAAGATAGCCCGTAAATGCGCCCCCAAGTACAATAAAAGCACTGTTCAATTTCTGGAATTTAAGAACAAGGATTAAACTTAGTACAGCAATGATGATGCTGCGCCAGTTGGTGAAAATTTCTATTCCCATTTCAATACTAACCGCTACAATGACGGCTATGGCTGCGACATTTACTGCATCTAAAAATGCGGAGATCATTTTTGATTTCCGCATTTTTGGAATAAGCGGATTCAGGATAGCCACGAAAATGAACGAAGGCATAAAAATCCCTACGGTCGCTAACATCGCACCCCAAAATCCATTCAATTGCCAGCCGATGAATGTCGCGGTAGATAAAACCGGTCCGGGAGTAAATTGTCCCACTGCGATGGCATTGACTAATTCTTCACGGGTTAACAACCCGGTATCAACAAGTTCTGCATCTAAATAAGCAAAAAGAACGTAACCGCTTCCATATAGCAGAGCCCCTACTTTTAAGAAGGTACAGAGAATTTTGAGGTTTGCGGTAGAAATGAGTAGCTGTAAAAATACCGGAGATGCCACCGTTTTTAAAGTAAACCGTGATTTTTGCAGTATATGCCAGGTGATTCCTATTAAACCGCATCCAAAAAGAGCAATAATTTCATTGAGCCCGAGAAGGGTGGCAGATAAGGTTAGTAATCCTAAAATTAAGAGATAGACATTCTTGATTGCTTTTTTTCCAAGGCGGTAAACGGCTCCGAGAATAATGGCGATTACCGCAGGTTTTATGCCGTAGATAAATGGTTCAACTTCGGGTAATTCTCCGTACTTTCCGTAGAGCCAGGCTAAAATCATGGTGATAGTTACAGCCGGAAATACGAAACATACACCGGCTACGATTAAACCCTTCATGCCGGCTCTTTCGTGACCGCAATGCATGGTCATTTCGGTAGAGTTCGGTCCGGGTATTATGTTGGTAGCTCCTATGAGATCAAGAAAATGTTCATGGCTTATCCATTTTCTTTTTTTTACCACTTCATCTTCCATCATGGCAATGTGAGCCGCGGGGCCGCCAAAAGCGATGCTTCCTAATTTAAGGAATACACCTGCTACCTCTTTTAATTTGTTTTTTGATTCCATTTTCTGAAAAAGAATGCGATGAACAAACTGACAGTTAAACTGATAATTATCGCGGTTAATACATCCAGTGGATAATGTGCGCCTAAAACCATTCTGGAATAAGCCGTAAGAAATGCCCAAACGAAAAATGGGAAAATGATTGATTTTTTGAAACCTAAGAATAACATGCCAAATGATAATGCAAAAGCCACTGTGGTATGCCCGGAAGGGAAAGAATATAATCCCGGTTTGCTCAGTTCGATGATATCATGATGAACAATAGAAGGACGCAGGCGTAATACGATTCTTTTTAATACCAAAGTTATTATAGAAGAAGTGCCAAAAATGACTAAAAGAGCATATAATTTTCTTTTTAAGTTCAATTGCTGCCTGAAACCGGCCAGCAGCCCTATAATTATCAATGAGGCAATTGAAATAAATTTAGCAGTCGAAGAAATCCAGAAAAACAATAAGTCCAGGAAATTTATTCTGTTGCTCTGGATCATTTTCAGGAAAAGGTAGTCATAATGTGAGATGTGATCCATTAAAAATGCTTTTCAATTTGACTATAAATCAACAAAAAGCCACTTATGGCCATTAAAATGACCACTAGTTTTCTAAAAGTGCTGCTTTTCATACTGGACAAAAATTTCTTACCGATTATATTACCCACTGTGGCACCCAAACCTAAGGCGATTCCGTACACCCACAATTCCTTATGCAGCAATCCAAAGAATGTATAACTGCCTATTTGAGAAAGTCCCATCAAAAACGAATTGGCCGTTTTAGTAGCGATCAGGTCTTCCTTATCCAGTCCCATATTCAGATAAAATGGATTTAGTACCGGCCCCAGCGCACCAATGATGGTTCCCAGTATAGAAACGCCAAGACCAAGAGGAATAAAGTACCACATTTCCATTCTAAAAGACTGTTCTTTTTTTCCGAATTTATACTGCCAGATGGTACTTATAAGAAACAGGCCTACAATAATTTGCAGCCATTCAATTTTGACATTGCTAAAAAGCCAGGCACCCACCCAGGCTCCTGCAATCGCGGCAGGAGCGTAATACAGGCAGACCTTCCAGTGAACATGCTTCCAGAAGATGATAAGACGGGAAGGCCGCCCTATAAAGGTTCCCAAATTGAGTACAGGAGCGGTCTTGCTAACGCCAAGCAGCCAGTTTAACACAGGTACCAATACCAAAGAACCGCCACCTCCCGAAATCGTGGACATTACGAAGGCCGCAATTCCTAAAACAAATAATAAAGCAAGGATACCATTATCTGTTTCAGCGAAAAGCGAATTAAAGAATTCAGTCAATTTGCTTTATATTTTTGGAGTGAACTGGTCAAGTTCATAAACACCAATTTGCTTTTCTATCGTCGCAACCTTATCTACCATCGCATCAAAACCGCCTTCCCCAAATTTTTCATGTTCCTTTTTTTCAAAGTCCTCTCCCAAAGCGTCATATTCGTGTTGCGAAACCACTTGTTTGAATGCGGGAAACAAGACGGTGTCTTCCCTCGCTTCGTGCGGCCGGTACATAGTATTGAACGCCTTTAATAAGTCAACTATTTTTTTAGAATCATCACCCTTGAGGGCTCGCCCGTTGTTGGTAAGTGAAAGTAATTGTTCGGTAACACCGCGACCGGCTTTATGCTGTTTTCGTAAGGTAGAGGTAAGACCGGTAAGTTTATTGGCTTTTTCAAGTCTTGGAAAGAGATAGTCTTCTTCCAGCTTTTCATGGTAATCTTCTACAAAATTGCGGATTATGGTAGCCGTCTGGTTAATATAATTGGGATTGAATTCTTCACTGGCTGTCATTCGGCCTATAGCAGTATCATAAACCAGCAACATCCGGTTCAATAACCCGTGTTCGCGCATTAAATCTTCGTTGGCCGAAACCATTTCTTCTTCTTCCTCTTCTTTTTCTGAATTTTCCTGATTCTTGCACGAAACAGCTATTCCTGACAAACCAACTACTCCGGCACCGGCAATCCATAATCCACTCTTTTGAATGAAGCCTCTCCTGGAGGTATCCTTCGACTTATTTTCATGATCATTAATAATTTTCATATCATCTTATTTAAAATTTATTTGTTAAGTTTATGATCCACAGACCAGTACCCGCCTCCCTTTATTAAAAGAAATAAACTTCCCAGCCACATGGCAAAATCAGTGCGTATTTCGTGAGCCATGCTCCAAAACCCGTAATTATTGAGTTCCCGCAGGTTGAACGGTCCAAAACCTACTCCAAAGGCAATAGGGATTTTGGTTACAGTAATGGCCACGGTCATATTGATGAGCATTGCCAAAGCGGCTCCTCTGGTTAGTAATCCCAGTAGGAGTAAGGCTCCGCATAAGATTTCAAAAACCCCTACAAAATTGCCCCAGAATTCGGGGTTGGAAAAACCAATTTTATCAAATCTACCGGGTCCTCTAACAGCGGGATATAAGAATTTTTGTATGCCTTCGGAAATAAAAACCGCACCCACCATCAACCGAATGATAATGGTGGTCTTTGAAGCGTCTGTAGCCAATATTTGTTGAAACATGCTTGATTTTCTTGCTGAAGCATAAAGTTATGCAACAAGAATCTCAATCAATGGTCTATTTGAAAAAGCTGTGGTATTTAATCACTATCATTCCTAAAATTCATCGGCGTTTGCTCTACATGCCTTTTAAAGTATTTGGTAAAGTGGGAATTGTCTTTAAAATTAAGCCGGTGCGCAATTTCACTAATGGTAGCGTCCGTGTAAAGCAAAAGTCTTTTTGCTTCATTGATTATATGATCTGAAATTAGATCGTTAGAAGATTGCCCGGTTTCTTTCCTGCAGATGGCATTTAAATTCTGTGGAGTAATATTCAGCTTCTGTGCGTAATGCTTCACTTTATTGGAGAGTTCATTCTCCCGGCTCAAAAGTTGGATGAATTTCTGAAAAATGCTATTATTTCCGTTTTTGGAACTCGCCGGTGTTGCCGATTCAAGAATTTTTGCCAAAAGAGCTTTTAGCAGTCCATCTATTAGGGGTCTGTTTGGATTTTTATTTTCATGTTCGTGGAGTAGAATCTGGAAAAAATCACTGGTGGTATTGTCTTTAGGAAAGAGACAGGTTTGGGCACTTAAAGCAGAAAGAAGTCCTTTGAGATCATTGTCCAGGCAATTGTCGATGTAAGATTTTTTAATAATGAGCACAAAACCTTCGGGTTTAGTTTTAATGTCCCAGAAATGAACCTGTTCCTTACGCACCGTAAAGATTACAGGCGGTTTGATTTCATATTCCTTCGTATCAATAGTATGCCAGCCTTTTCCTTTTGTCAAATAGATGATCTCAAAATAATTGTTATGCTTGTGTGGAGTGGTCTTCCTGATATGCGGTCTAAACGGAGCGATTTTTAGTCCTCCGGGCTGCCCGGCTTTATCTTTTATTTCAAGTTCTTCTTTCATCTATAGAGTGATTTTCAAAGAGTTCCTTGGCTTTTGACAGGGCTTAAAACAACTTCATTTTTAACCAGTAAGATTTTTACTCCTTCAAAAAGCAGTTGTTCTTTGTCGAGAAAAGCATTTAATTTTTCCTGAGTATCGGTGATCTCCACAACATGCGGATGATTAGAATGTTTCATCTCACTATATCCCCAGTTGATTTTTTTCTTTTCAAAATAACCTCTCGAAACGTTAAAATTAAGAACCTGGTCTAAATTATGCGCTTTGGCTTTTTTAATTATTTCTGCGGCCAAATCAAAGTTAATTCTTTTCCAGAAAGACAGATTCTTCATTTTTTCACCATATTCAAAATAGATCCTGATAGTTACTAAGTCACTCATTTTTTATTTCGTTTGTTTTTAATTTCTGATAACTGAAGTCCCTTTTCCCTCGTAAAAAGCGGATGTTTTGGACTTCCTATAACCTGTGAAGCATAGACTCCTGAATGACCCGAAAATAAATATGCCGTACTGCAAGCCAGGGCAATAAACACGCCTGATTCAATTCCGAATAATTCTATTCCCATTACCGTACAGGCAATAGGGGTGTTGGTGGCTCCTGCGAAGACGGCGACAAAACCCATACCCGCCAGCAGGCTCATGGGCAAGGGAATGAACCAGATCAAAACATTTCCTAACGTTGCTCCTATGAAGAACAAAGGAGTTACTTCCCCGCCCTTAAAACCTGCGCCTAAAGTGAAAGAAGTAAAAAGAACTTTCAATAAAAAATCGTAAGAATTCAGCTTAATATTAAAAGAATCAACAATAGTAGGAAGCCCCAAACCAATATATTTAGTCGTTCCTATTAAGTAAATGGATAGGGCAAGTATCGTACCTCCAATCACCGGGCGCAAGGGAGGATAATTGATATGTTCCTTGAAAAGACGGCTCCAAAAATGAGTCGATTTTGAGAACAACATTCCAACAAGACCAAAAATTATTCCTGCTAAAAGAGCCCATAACATATTTTCAGGATTCATATTGGCGACTTCCTTAACATGATAATGCGTATGAAATACATTCCATATCCTGCAAAAATAATCGGCCAACACAGCCGCCATAAAACTTGGGATTATAGCATCTAAGCGTATTCTTCCTAATACCAGGACTTCCAGTGCAAAAATGCCTCCGGCTAAAGGAGTTCCGAATACCGAAGCAAAGCCGGCGCTAATACCGGCGATTAAAACTATTTTTCGATCTCGTTTGGATAAGTTAAACAGCTTCGTAAAACGATCTGCAACCGCACCGCCAACCTGTACGGCTGTTCCTTCCCTACCGGCCGATCCTCCAAAAAAGTGTGTAAGAACCGTACCAATAAGGACAAGGGGAGCCATTCTGAAAGGAATTATCTTTTTTGGAGAATGGAATTCTTCCAGGAGTAAATTATTTCCTTTTACCACACTGTCTCCGTAAAGGTAATATGATAAACCTATTAAAAAACCTCCCGCAGGCAAAAACCAAATGATCCATAAATGAGATTCGCGCCAGTTAGTTGCCCACTCCAGGCTTATAAGGAAAAATGCAGAAATACTGCCCGCTATTGCGCCAATAAAGCCACAAATGAACAGCCATTTAATAAGATAAAATAGGGAGGGAATTTGTTCAATAGAGGTAAAAAAACTCTGGATTTGCTTCTTGTTCATTTTGCCTTGATATAATGTCTCTACTTCGGCTTTTGCCGCTTAAAGTAGAAGTCATTAGTTCTTTTAGAACAGTTCAAGGCAGACCTCATTGCCAAATGAAGGCGCTAAATTAAGAAAAATATTGCAATTTTTAATTCTATACTTTTAAATTGGTTAATAATGGAATTGGAGAAAATTTTCAATCGTTTGTAACGAATTTTCGAATTTTTATTTGTGGAATGAATTTAATAATCTTGGAGACCTCCCTTGGACAATTGTATCTTGCTGAAAATTTGTAATATGATTCCGAGAGATTTAAGCAAAGATGTAAAAACGCGACTTCAGAGTATCGGCGGACAGGTAAATGGCCTCATTAAAATGTTGGATAAAGATACCGATCCTGAAAAAATACTGCTACAGTTCAAAGCAGTTCAGAAAGCACTGGACAAAGCCCATTATCTCCTTCTTGACGAGGTATATCGAAAAACCCTGGCCATCGCCATCTCAGAAACCGTCTAGGCCTGCCCTGGCAACTGTGGCAATGAAGAAAAAATTGAATTCATAAGAAAACAGTTCCCCGATCTTGAACTCAATAATCTTACCGGTAAAATGAAAGAGATCAATGAACTTAAACGCCGAATTGAATCCCATAATCTGGAAAATGCTTCAGAAAAATCATCTCCTAAATAAATTCGCCAATTTTTAAATAGGCTAAAATATCTAAAACGTCCATTTGGAAACCACCCTGGTCGAGATCCTATCTTTGGTACATGGAATTTTAGAGATCGATTAGATTCACAATTTTCCATGTTTAACTCAAGTTGAATATCTAAAAACAAAAATGATGAAAAGACAGATAGAAATTTTCACTGCCGGATGTCCGGTATGTGATGAGGTAACTAAGTTGGTTGAAGAAGTGTCCTGCAATAGCTGTGAGATCACCACTTATAATGTTAATGAACAGTGCGAAGAAAAAACCTGCCTCGATAAAATTGCGGAATACCAAATAAAAAAGATTCCCGCAGTGGCCGTTGATGGCAAGTTGTTGAAATGTTGTGAGGGTGGAATCACAAAGGAGAACCTGCTCGCCGCTGGTATAGGAAAAGCGATTTAACTCCATTTTTTAAGACCTTATACAAAGGGGCTGCCAACTGGCAGCCCCTTGTTACATTAGGCTATTCTCACTTCAATGTTAAACTTTTATTAAACCTCTTTGCTGCCACCGGGGCGGTTACCTGATATTGGAACTTTATAGAGGTTCGGCTCTTAAACCGTTTTTTTCTGCTTCCGGACGGGCAGAGAATTAATCAAAACCAACATAATTATGAAACCATTAAATCAAGAAATGCAGAAATGTATCGATGATTGCAATGCGTGTATCACCGCGGCAAGAATTTGCCTGGATCAGCATTTGGGAGAACCTGATATGAAAAAATGTCATCAGTTCTGCCTGGATTGTATTGCACTTTGTACGGCCTGTGTTCGACTGTTAGCCAGTCAGTCTGACTACTCTAAACGTGTATGCGGTATTTGCGCAGACCTATGTAGAGCATGTGCAGATGAATGTGCTAAATTCGATAGTGAAGTATGCCAGCAATGCGCAGAAAAATGTAGGGTATGTGCTGATAGCTGTAAAGAGATGGCGGCTTAAATTTGAAATAATGCAGTGCAAGATTATAGCGTGCGCTGCATTATTAACGAACACTTCTATAGAACTACGTTCTCCCGTAAGATATTAGAAACTTTGATAAAAAAGATTTGTTCGATACGGGAACATTTACAAGTTCTAAAATTAAAAACGTTATCCAAAATTTAGCCTTATTTGGAGACCACCTCTACCTGAACAATACATTTGTTTCAAATAATAAAAATTATCAATATGCTAAGAAAATATTTGTTAGCACTGGCCTTTTCATTGTTGCTATTATGTTTCTATACCTAAGGAAAGGCTCAGTCACAGGAAAAAACTGTAAAAATGGAACAAGCCAAAGATACTGTCCGCGTAAAATTGAGGGTAAAAGGAATGCATTGCCAGACGGGTTGCGCTAACGGCATAGATGTGATGTTGAAAGAACAGGACGGTATCTTAAAAAGCCAGACCAGTTTTAAAGACAGCGCCTCTGTAATCAAATTCAATCCCGAAAAGATTTCGGAAGAAAAGATCATCAGCCTTATCCGGGAGCGGGGATTTGAAACGAAAAAGATCACACCGAAAGCCCGGGACTGAAAAACCTAATTTTTAAAACTTGAACGATGTTTACAAAAATAAAAGAAGATTTTGTAAGTATAGGATCCCTTTTCACCTCGGTGTCCACGCTTTTATGCTGCGCGCTTCCTTCACTTCTGGTCGCGCTGGGAATGGGAGCCGTGGTGGCCGGGCTGGCTTCAGATATTCCCTGGTTATTTAGCCTGAGTAAATATAAAGGCTGGACCTTTTTGATTGCCGGTGTGATGATAGGTTTTAATTTCTGGTTGTTCTACGGGAGAAAAAGGGAACAGACCTGTGAAATAGACGAAAATGGAAATGAAACCGCTTGCGATACAGCCGCGAAATGGAGCAAACGCATCCTTTGGCTCTCATTTGTTCTTTACCTGATAGGATTATTTTCAGCCTATCTACTGTTCCCCCTTCAAAGATTGTTTGGAATTTAAATACGCGTTATGTATAAATATGTGGCAGTGCTGATACTGCTTTTTTCTACGAATATCATTTTTTCTCAGGGTCACGGACCTCTATACGGCCTGCAAACCCCCACCCTTGCAAAAGGTGGTGTAGATCTGAATGTCGCAGGAATGAGCCTGGGAACCGAAGGGGGTAGTTCGTATATGCTGCGATACCTGTTCTCTTACGGTATCACCGAGGATCTTCAGGTAAACCTTACTACCCCAACCATGATCGAGCCCCTGGAAAATGCGCCCAGAACCCGGGGTAACAGTAATATGCCGGCAAATAGCAATATCGAGACCTCCCTGTGGTATCGGTTTTTTTCAAATGCCTTCAGCGTTGGCAAACGTTTCGAAGGAACCGCGGTGATAGGCGTGGCCGCACCTACCGATGACATTCGCGCAGGAGTTAATACCAGTAAGTCTCTACATGCCGCTATTTCTACAGGTTATGCTTCACGTACATGGTATGCGTGGCTTGGGGGAGGTTACCAGTATTATTTCGAAAAAGAGCACGAACAACTTGGAGATTTGCCTTACATGAGTGGTGTAGTAGGATACCGTCCCGATATTTTTATGGGTGATTATCCCAAACCCGACTGGAGGATATTTGTAGAATCGCTGGCAGAATTCCCAGGCCAGAATAAATATTTAGGCCAGCAAAATTATGACGACTCAAGGAGTAAAAAGCTCTTTGTAGGTCCTTCCTTTTTAGGTCTTTATGGCACATGGGGAATATCGGTGGGAGGATTGGTTCCCGTTGTTCAGGATCTATCACCGGGTGCAGTTAAAGAAAATTACAGGGTATCCCTAAATTTAAGTTACTGGTTATAATAGAAACAAATTTTAAAAAAATAAAGCAATGAAAAAAATAGCTTTAGTATTAATAGCAATGGCCCTGGGTAGCTTCAGCTCCAGTGCTCAAATCGAGAAAGTAGATCAGGAAGTTTTCGGAATGGACTGCGCGCCCTGCGCCTACGGTCTGGAACGTGGCCTTAAAAAAATGGACGGCGTTAAAAATGTACAAGTAAGCCTAAATGAGGGCAAGGCTCACCTGGAACTTTCTGAAAACAATCATTTAAGCTTAGACCAGATTCAGGATGAGGTGAGAAAAAATGGATTTTCTGCTAAAAAAGCGGAAGTTTTATTAAAAGGGAGGTTAGAAAAGGTAAACGATGGCTGGAAGGTCATCCTAAACAATGAAGAGTTTTTGGTTTCTAATGTGACTTCTTCCAGTGTTTTATCCCGGATGCAGCCCAGGGCAGTTAGCTTTCATGGTACGGTTGAAGACAAGGAAGATGACCAGTTAAATGGAAGATGGGAGATTGTGGTAACTGAAATTTTAGATTAAAACGTTCCGCAGAAAAGTTTTTAAAAGATTTTCTTAAGAAACAAAAAATGAAATATTTTCCCATAATTTTAAACTTCTCTCCAGGTGGATTTCCTTATTTTTGTGATATTAACCTTTTTAACTGCGAAGTGGCTAAGATTCTAAAAAATATAAGTACTTTTTTTTTAGCCCTGGCTGTAGCCTTTTCGACTCTTTCATTTTCTATTAGTCGCCATTACTGTGGGAATTTATTAATAAATAAAGCAGTTTATAAAAAAGATGACACCTGCTGTTCGGCTTCTCCGACGAAATCTTCTAAGGAAAACTTAAGCGGAAAAGATTGTTGCAGCAATACTATTTTAAAAGTTAACGGACAAAATGAGCTCACAAACTATTGCTTTTCCTTTAAAACTTTTCAATTTCCTGTTCCTGATTCTTTTGACCGGGTAACTATAAATATCCCTTTAAGAAAAAGTGCTCCCACAATTCCTAATATTGATCCACCGCCATTGAGGGAGCAGCTTTTTATTTATTTTGGAGCTTATTTGATATAGAAGTGTTTTTAGAATTATTGTAGCCTGTATGCGGCTCTTTTAATTAATTGAATCCACTAAAACAATTATCTGATGAAATTAAAGCTATCTATATTATTAATACTCCTTAATTATTCCATAAACCTTGTTGCACAAACCGCAAATCCTACCGAAGAAAACGTAGATAACTGGCCCGTTCATGAATACAATCTAACCATAGACTATGAATCTGTAAACTTTACAGGCAAGGATGTCAAGGCGATGACCATCAATGGACAGATTCCAGGGCCAAACCTTGTCTTTACCGAAGGTGAATTCGCCGTGATTAACGTAACCAATAAGATGGACCATGAAACCTCGGTGCACTGGCACGGAATCATTCTTCCCAATTTTTACGATGGGGTGCCATACCTAACCACCCCTCCAATAAGACCTGGGGAAACCTTTCAGTATAAATTCGCTATAAAACAAACCGGCACCTATTGGTATCATTCTCACACAGGTTTACAGGAGCAACGGGGAGTATATGGCTCTATCCAGATTAATCCTAAGGAAAAAGAATTTGACTATGATAAAGACCTGGTGCTTGTTCTTTCTGACTGGATGGATGAGAACCCGATGAACCAATTGAGGAACCTGAAAAGAGGTAATGAGTGGTATCTGATCAAAAAAGGGCAAATACAAAGCTGGGACAAGATTATAAAAGAAAAAGCCGTGGGTGCTAAACTGAAGATGATCTGGCAGCGCATGCCCGATTTTGCAATTTCAGACAACCTATACGATCTTTTTCTTATCAACGGAGAAGCCAAACAAGAATACCCTCAGTTCAAACCCGGCGAAAAGGTGAGGCTACGATTCGTAAATGCCTCGGCGGCTTCTTATTACTGGCTCACCTTTGGAGGTGAAGACCCTTTAGTGGTCTCGGCCGACGGGAAAGATGTGGTTCCTGTAAAACATAATCAAACCCTGATAGGAGTAGCCGAGACCTACGATTTTATTGTGACCATACCTGAAAATGGGAAACTTGAGGTGAGGGCGATGGCGCAGGATGGTAGTGGTACTGCTACCGCATACCTGGGAGAGGGGCCTGTTGTGAAAGCACCGGTGCTTCCTGAGCCCGATCTTATTGAAAAGATGAAACGAATGATGTCTATGGACATGAAAATGGGCGCACCCGCCTCTAAGTTCAGGCCCGGTAAGAACGACTCCATCCAGGTAATGAAAAAGTACAGCATGGATATGGGAAATATGAACATGGAAAATAAGAAGATGGGCCAGAAGGAAACCAACATGCCTGCCATGAAAATGGATAAAATGGACATGAAGAAAGAGGATACTTCTAAAATGGCCCACCAGGCTATGGATCATGCCCAAATGGATATGGAAAAGGAAGAAATGCAGGATGAGGACATGGAAGGGATGAAACTTGGATACGTCGTTCCTGCAGATAAGGTGATTGGCGATAATATGAAAACAGGAGCAAATCCTCAGTTTAATTATAATTTTCTGAAATCTCCGGTGAAAACTACTTTTGAAGGGGAAAAGCCTGTAAGAGAGATGCTTTTTAACCTCACGGGGAATATGAACAGGTACGTGTGGAGTATCAATGGCGTGCCACTTTCAGAAACTGACAAAATCAAGATAGAACAGGGAACCGTGGCCAGGATTACTCTTAATAATCTCACCATGATGCACCACCCCATGCATTTACATGGTCATTTCTTCAGGGTGTTGAATAAGAATGGTGAATATTCCCCACTTAAACATACGGTAGATGTCGCTCCCATGCAAAAGGTAGTTATCGAGTTTGATGCCAGTGAGACCGGCGACTGGTTCTTCCACTGTCATATTTTGTATCATCTAAATAGCGGAATGGCAAGGGTGTTTAGTTATGATACACCCAGGGATGAGCGGTTGAAAGAGTATCCTTTGGCTAATTTAACCACCGAAGCCAATCATATGTACACCTGGGGTGAAGTTACCGCCGCCAGCCATATGACGGAGCTTTATACCACGGCCACCAATATAAGGAACCAGTTTATCTTTAGGGGCGAATATGGGTGGAACCAGAATCTGGAAGCCGATCTTACCTATGAAAGGTATCTGAATGATTATTTTCGGCTCTTCGGTGGAATCAATGTTGAAAACACCTTTGAAGACAGTGTGGAAGACCTCAATACCACAGCTATAGGCGGGGTGCGATATCTACTTCCTCTGCTTATAGATTCGGAACTTCAAATTGACAGTGAGCTAAGACCGCAGGTCAGTTTTTATAAGGCTACCATGATCTTTCCTCACATCGCTCTTTATGGAGAATATGAATATCAGATGGACTTTGGTTGGGTGAATGATCTTCCTGCCAAAAAATTTGAATCTGAAACTACCTGGCAGGCTGGCCTGGAATATATTTTAAGCAAAAATTTCTCTTTAATGGGAAGTTATGATAATCGCTTTGGAGTAGGGGGCGGATTATCAGCAAGATTTTAATATTTTTTTAACCCTTAAATTATTAATTACAATGAAAAACCTAAGCAAAATCGCAAGTTTAATTCTAATTACCGGAATGAGTTTTGGCGCTATATCGTGTAAGAATTCAAACGATAAGGAAGAACCTGCCGAACCTATATCTAACGAAATGCATCAAGAGGGGACCGACGGAAGCGAGACAGTTTCAAAAAATGGCTCGAACCAGGCAGCCGCCAATGTGCTCGGCAATTATCTCAATATTAAAAATGCCCTTGTGAAAGATGATCAGGAGGCGGCTGCCAACGCTGGAGGCAGACTGGCTGAAAGCCTTGGTGAATTTAATAAGGCGAGCTATTCCTCTGAAGAACAACAAGAGCTTACAGATATCATTGAAGACGCAAAGGAGCATGCCGAGCATATTTCGGAAAGCGCTATCGCTCATCAGCGTGAACATTTTGATATCCTAAGCAAGGATATGATCGATATGATTGCTATCACCGGAACCAATAGAAAGCTGTACCAGGCGTACTGTCCTATGTATAACGATAATAAAGGCGCTCAGTGGCTAAGTACGGAAAAAGAGATCCAGAATCCTTATATGGGCAGCAAAATGCCCGGCTGCGGTGAAGTTCAGAAGGAAATATAAAACCTTAGAATCTTGAGAATTCTCAAAATCACCCTTGGGATATTTTTCATACTCATTCTGGCATTACAGTTCATACCGCGGCATCCCAACCAAAGCGATGAGGTGCCGCCCACGGATTTCACGCGGGTAAATGAAGTTCCCCCACTTGTGAAAGAAAAGCTTTACGTGTCCTGTTATGACTGTCATAGCACCAATACCAGATACCCGTGGTATAACAAGCTTCAGCCGGTTGCCTGGTTTTTAGAAGACCATGTGAATAAAGGAAAGGAGGAACTGAATTTCAGCGAGTGGAAAAATTATTCCGAGCGGCGAAAGAACAGTAAGCTTCGATCTATCATCAGCCAGGTAGAAGATGGAAAGATGCCTTTAAGCTCTTATACTTTCATTCACGATGATGCTGTTTTTTCTGAAAAAGAAAAGAAGGAGTTTCTTAATTATATGTCCCAGCTCAAAAAGAATTTATAATATGAAAACCTGTTAATTAGTTGATGCCTTCCATGGGGGTGTATTTTAAAAGTCCTGTAAGGGAAGGGTATATATTAAAAGCCCCTTCCCTTGGCAGGCACAAAAAAAGATGAAGAATGAAAGATTGTTGTAAAACACAAAGTAAAAAGGAAAAATGCAATGTGGCTTTTAAGAAATGATCTATTATATTGCTTATGCCATTATAATCATTGGATTTATGGGGACTGGGTTGCTTTAATTGGCCGGAGGATAATTACTAATTTAATACCATCAAAAATGAAATCAAATAGAATTCTTTGTAGCTTATTGCTGCTATTTTCTTTTAGTAGTGTGAACACTGCGATTGCAGTAAATAAAAGTATAGCACCTTCCACAAAAGCTGGAATAAAGGCTGAAATAGCCGTTAACAGTAATTTACCTGCCAGTCCTGCACCGGTTCAAGATGAAGACGTGGCTGCAGATTTTAATGAATTTCCCAATCTTCACCCGTTGGTTGTACATTTTCCCGTGGTACTGCTAATATTCGCAGCGGTATTGCAACTTTTACAGTTATTCCGGCTTAACCGTACATTGGACTGGGTAATCCTGCTGCTTATTGGATCAGGTTTTATTGCAGCTTATATTGCTGCCAATTTTGTCCATCCCCATACCGAAGGTCTTACCGAAACGGCTAAAAAAGTATTGGAACACCACGATACTTATGCCACCTGGGTTCTCTGGTCCAGTGCCACGGGAGCCGTACTAAAACTGGTAAGTCTCTTTGGCTTAAAACAGAACAGGAAATTTGAAATAGGCGTTTCACTGGTGATTCTGCTTTCCGCATATGCTGTCTCCCAGGCCGGCCACTATGGATCACAACTGGTGTATATTGAGGGTGTGGGACCACAAGTTGATTTTTTAGGAAATGAAGACCAAGGAGGACACCAAGCAAATGAAGGACATTCTCATTAAATTAGAGGTTCAAAAAAGTTGAAGAACACAAATAGGCCTTCCATTAATCAGGTTAGAACTTGCAGGGTAATAATACATGAGCATTATGAATTTAGGGGCAAATGCGTAAATTATTAGAGCTAATACAAAAGTTGTAGGATAGAAAATGAAATATATAAAAGTTTTGACGCGCAGAATTTTTGAACAATTACAACACGAAGAAGATACATGATAAAGACTATTTGAGTATCAAAGAAGTAGACTTCAATATTATTTATATTCAAAACCTTCGTGCAATAATAAAATTATGTTCAAAGTGGATGATCCCTGCCTGACAAAGGCATAGGAAAGGAGAGAAGAAGGGGGTAAAAAGCATAATGGAAATTATGTATAACGAATATTCGCGCTCGTTATATCCTGTTTACGGCTGCGAAAATAAAATGCTGGAAGTGCTTACTCTTACTTTTTTCTTTCCATTGGTATTAAGTATTTCCTGAGAACAAGGTGAAAAAATTTGGACCAGCATTTATTTAGTAAGGATAAGTTTAAAGTGCCCTTTCCTATTCCTTCTGTGGCTATCACTAATTCTATATTTAATCCTGAAGAAGCGCTATAACTCGCGCCTGGGCCTAAATGGATTTTACAACTAGTTCTGGGTGAAATTTTTCTAAAAAACAAGTATGAAAACGAAGCCGACGCTAATTGAGAGTGTAGAGAATTAATTTCAAAAGGTGGGTTTTGTGAATCGTTTAGCTTTAGTAGCCTCCTTTGCCGGTATAATCCTGATGCAACAGGGAAAATGGGAGAATGTTTCGCAGAAGAAAACTGGATAATCTAGACTAAGAACCTCAATAAAATTCCGGCTAAAACGGTCACTATAAAACACACCGTGTAAACCATTTTTATAAGGCCCGAAGAGGGAAAACTATAAATAGGTTCCTTTCTATAGAACATCGGGAATATAATTCTAAGGTACACGGCCAGGGAAATAACGCTGTTAATAATTGCCGCGATGGCGAGCCAGGTATAATTAGCATCCATAGCCGAGCCAAATAACAGAAATTTTCCAGCGAAACCCGCAAGAGGAGGAATTCCCACCAGAGATAAGAGGAAAAGCAGCATGGCTACGGCCATAAACGGTTTTTTTCGGGCAAGGCCTTCAATATATGTGAAGTTGCTTCCGGTTTTCTGAATCACCGAAAAAGCTCCAATATTCATAGCGGCATAAGCGAGACTGAAGATCACTAATCCCGATATTGCAAGCTCACTTTTATTTAGGGCCACTACTCCTAAAAGGAAATAGCCAGCCTGCGCTACTGTAGAATAAGCCATTAACCTTACCATATTTTTTTGCCACAGAGCGACAATGTTTCCGAAGGTCATGGAAAGAACAGCAGTAATTGCAAGAATTAGATTCCAGTCCAGCAAAGGAGGAAGGTCTTTCATAACCTGTGCCAGGGCAAAAAACGCTCCGATCTTTGGGGTCACCGATAAAAGTGCGGCTACCGATACCGGAGCTCCTTCAAAAGTATCTGGCGTCCAGAAATGAAACGGAAAAAGAGAAGCTGCATAGCCCAGGCCGGCAAGCATTCCGCCAAATCCTATCAGAAGTACAAAAGGCTGTGAATCAATTTCGGAGAGATCTTTGATATATGTAGATCCGGCAATCCCCGCCCAGTAAGTGAGTCCAAAAAGCATAATCGCACCTGTTACAGAAGCATATACAAAATACTTGATAGAACCCTCAGTAGCTTTATCAGTTTTGGGGTAAGCCGCCATCGCAAATCCGCCGAGACTGTTAATAAGCACTCCAAGAATCAGGAACATAAGGTCGCCGCTACCTGCTAAAAGCAAAGAACCCAGTGTTGAAAAAGCTACCAGGCTATAAAGAGTGCCCTCTCTGTCGGTTTTCTTTAGCTCCTGTCGCATAAGGAGTGCCGACAAAATTCCGGTACCGCAAAGGATTATGACCGCCCAGAGGCTGAGATCATCAATGCGAAAAGTTTCAGAAAAAGCGGTTTTTACGGTTCCCAGCTGGGTAATAGCCAGGCCAGCTGATCCTGCAAGACCTATAATTAATGTCACCAGGCTTCCCGTGGCTTTATGGCGCATTTCAAAGACCAGAGAGGCCATAGCCGTAAGCAGCACGATAATCTGCGGCAGGATGCTAATCAAATCCTTGATCATAGCTTTATAGCTTTTGTAGTTTCATGAATAAAGCTCAAAATTGTATCAGGAAAGATCCCCACCATGATAATTAGGATGACAAGGGGGATAAAAGCCAGTAATTCGCCGGTGTTCAAATCCTTTATTTTTTGAAGCACTGAAGCATCCATTGAACCCATGAAGGAACCCTGGATCGCTCTTAAGTACATGGCAGAAGTTATAACAAGGCCTACAAGCATGATGCCTACAGCCCAGGGATAGATTTGATAACCACCTAAGAATATTTGAAATTCCGCAGGGAAATGTGCTAATCCGGGCAATCCCAGGGAAGCAAAGGCAGCGAGAACAAAAAAGCCACTTAAGAGGGGATAGGCCTTTAAGAGACCTTTGAGTGCCGGCATTTCTCTGGTGGTAGTGCGATCCTGAATGCTTCCGCATAAAAGAAACAGCAATCCGGTTACCATACCATGACTAAAGATCTGAAGGCTGGCTCCATCAAGAGCGCGAATACCGCTCGCTTCATAATCTAAAGCCGCAATGGCCACTCCAAATGCAAGGTACCCCATATGGTTAATACTGGTATAGGCCACCATTCGTTTGATATCGGTTTGGGCCATCGCCACCAGGGCCCCATAAACCACAGAAATCACGGCAATAATAATAACAATCCAGGCATACCTCTCAAAGGCCTCTGGAGTCATTTGCAACATAAAACGGATAAATCCGTACGCTCCAAGCTTTAATAGAATTCCTGCAAGAATGGCACTTCCTGCCGCAGGAGCCTTAGTATGCGCAAGAGGTAACCACGAATGAAATGGGAACAGCGGTGTTTTTATCGCGAAAGCTATTAATAAACCCCAGAAGATGGCACTGCCCATCCATCCCGTAGCCGGATTGGCGATAATCTCCCGCATATCAAAGGTTTCTGAACCGGTATTGAGATAGAGCCCTAATAAAGCCAGAAGCAGCGCTAAACTTCCTACCAGTGTATATATGAAGAACATCAGTGCAGCTTTCTTTGCATCACCATGCCCCCAGCCGGCAATAATAAAATACATTCCCACCAGTGTGATTTCGAAAAAAATGTAAAAAAGTAGCAGGTCAAGAGACATAAAGACCCCCAGACAGGCGGTTTCCAGCAAAAGGAATAAAGCCATATATTCCGACTTTCTTGCTATGGTTTTTGTGGAAAAAGTAATGCTGCTCATAAAAAGGACCGTGGTGAGCAAAACCGCGATGTAACTGATACCGTCAACCCCCAGGCGGTATGCAGCCCCAAGAGATGGGATCCAGCTCACTTCCTCAATATGAGAAAAACCCTCTCCGATTCCTTCAATTCCCAGAAAAATAGTTGCGGCAAGACTCAAAAATGAAAATATAACCGCGATCAAATTAGCAATTTTTGGTCCTGCAGTCCGGAAGATGGTCAACAGAATTGCTCCAGCCAAAGGCAGAAACAGTATGATACTTAGAAGAGGTATTGATGTATTCATATGGTAAATATACTAGCGGTTAAAATTAAAAGCAGAACGAGCATAACCCCAATGGTAATAGCAAGTTCTTTATGTACCAGGCCAGACTGCCATTTCCTGCCGGCGCCTCCTGCCTGTTTTATTCCTTTTCCTATATTTTTCACACCCTCAAGAAGGTGATGGTCAAAACTGCTGTTTATCCCTGAAAACTTAATGCCTGTGTTGCCTATTCCTTGCACAAAACCTAACAAGATCCTGTCAAAAGAATAGGCCCATCCGGCAATTTTAAGAACGGGCATGGCTATAAGCTGCCTGTAACCACCGGCCACCTTATAATTTTTTTGGATCCAGGCTGAGGCGCTTTTCGGAAACCAGGAATTTCTGAAAAACCAGCCGCTTACCAATCCCAATACGGCGACAGTGAGGCCGAGGATTTTACTGATCTTATCTTTCGGGAATTCATAGCCCGCAGTTTTTACCAGTTTCTCAAGTATAAAACCACCTCCAAGGACCACTGCGACCAAAGCCGTCACGCCCACGAGTAACCATAATTTCTTAGGAACCGTTTTTTCTTCGGCATGGCCATTCCACAGCCTGTTGAGGGCCTTTGCAATATATATCCCGGTAAAAAAGGCGCCGGTAAGCGCTATGATTATATAGGCTATTTCAGAAGATTTAAAAGACGAGGCCAGGATGCCATCTTTCGAAAAATAACCTATCATGGGTGGGATACCGGCCAGACTGATACCCGCAATAGCAAAAGTGATAAAAACATAGGTAAATCTTTTTCCCCCACCTTTCAGCTTTTTATAATTCGTTCCTTCATAGGCATGTTGAAATACCCCTGCCCCGAGAAAGAGGCTGCTCTTCATAAAAGCATGGGCCAGCCAGTGTCCCAGTGCAGCACCGGGAAATCCAAGTCCAACAGCCAGTAACATAAACCCAAATTGGCTTGAGGTGGAGGCGGCCAGCATTTTCTTAATGTCTGAACTGAAAATGGCGGTCAGACCAGTGAGTAGGATGGTAGCGCTTCCCAATATGGCTACATAAGAAAGAGCAGTTTCAGGCAATAATGGAAATATCCTGATCAAGAGCAACGCTCCTGCTCCTACCATGGTTGCGGAATGCAAAAGGGCTGACACCGGGGTGGGACCTGCCATTGCCGCAGATAACCAACTTTGTAATGGAACCTGAGCCGATTTTCCCATTACGGCAAGCAACAGGCACAACGAAGCAAAAAGGCTTAACTTTTCCTCACCCTCAAAGGGAATTTCCAGACTGCCGTGCTGGCTTATTACCAGAAATATTCCTATATATAGACCAATATCGGCTACCCGTGTTTGAAGAAAGGCCTTAACAGCACCGGTTCGTGCGTTTTTCTCTTCATGCCAGGTGCCGATGAGTAGAAAAGAGGCAAACGCCATCACTTCCCAGGCAGTGATGAACATAAACCAGTCGGCGGTTAAAACCAATAGTTGCATGGCGGCCACGAACAAAGAGATAGCAGGCCAGAACCATTTTTTGCCATTTTCCTCGTGCATGTAACCTTTGGCATAAATAAAGATGGCAAAAGCAACAAATGCGACGACCAAACTGAGCAGCGAAGATTCAAAACTGGCTAAAAGTTTAAAAGCTTCTCCATTCAATCCGGCATAGTTTAAAACAATTTCCTCTTTGCCAACCTCAAGTGTGATATAAACAGCTCCTAGCAGGGAAATCCCTGAGCCAGCCAGGTGAGGCCAGGCGCTTTTGCTGCGAAAGGCATATCCCGCAATAGCGGCGATAAGAGGGGAAATTATAATGGCAGTAAGGAGAATCTCCATAAATTGTTTTTAAAATAGCTAATTTTTTATTCTTTCATTTCACTGGTCTCTTCCATTTCAACAGAACCTTTGGTCCTGAACCGCTGGGTTCCTATCGCAAAACCTACTGCAGCCTCCAGGGCCATTACCGTCATTCCTACCAGCACAAATACCTGAAGTGAATAACTTTCAGGATGAAGATATCTCCATAATGCCACGAGATTAAGCATGCCTGCACCCAGCATCAGTTCTACACCCATCATGATCATAACAAGATTGGTCTGGCTAAGGGCGCCATATAATCCTATTCCAAAAAGAATGGCTCCAACTATTAAAACGCTTATCAATTCTATCATTTCTTTCGGTTTTTAAAAGGCAGGGCAGAAGCCGCTGCCGCAATCATCGCAACCAGGATCGAAGTTCCCGCGGTCTCAAAGATCATCATGGAACGTTTCATCAATTCCATACCCAAATCGTAATTCTGCTGTGCGGTGGTAGGCACATTTTCAGCAATCGCATCCCACTGAGAAAATCCCACGATCAAAATAACTGCCACTCCGGCTAATAAAGCCAGTGCTATGGAAGTCTTTTTTTGATGGGACATATCCATATCGCCCATTCCGCCGGGATCCATCATATACATCATCATAAAGATCGCCATGATGCTCATTTCTGTGGCCATCATCATAATTTGCAGGACGGCAAGAAATTCTGCCCGCATCACCAAAAACATCATCCCGAGAATGGCCATGTTTGCCAGCAGTGAAAATGCCGAGCGTACCATGCTGCTGGTCATAAAAACCCGCCAGCCGAACCAGATGGCACCAAGCCCCAGCACAATTAATATTATAAGGCGTATAGTAATCATAATAACAATAGTATTCCCACCCAGAGGATGTTGGTTAATGCTAAAGGGGTTCCGTATTTCCAGCTCCATTCCAGGGTATGGTCATGTCTAAGCCGGGGCATTAGCCTGCCGGCAAAGAAATAGGAAATAGCTACTGCTCCCGTCTTTAAAAATATCCACACAAAACCTGGAAGATAGGGACCATACCATCCTCCTAAAAAGAGATTGGCTGTAGCCAGAGCAAGACTGAAAATAAGAATGAGCCTTCCAATCCTGAATACCAGCAATCTTTTTCCGGTATATTCTGAAAAGATTCCTCCAGAAAGTTCCCCGGTGGAATTGGGGATATCAAATGGCGGTAGAAATGCCAGTGCAAGAGAAGCCAGGTAGAAAAGAATAAATCCGAGAGGCTGGTATATGATATTCCACAGATCATATTGAGATTCTACGATTTCAGTCATGTTCATTGACTCGGCCCGCATTACCGTGGAAGTGATCGCCATCACAATGGGCATGGAGTAGGCGATAAGCTGACCGAGAAACCGCCAGCCCCCGATCATAGAATACAATCCATTAGGAGCCCACCCCGCCAGCACCATAGATACCATAATATATGCCAGGGCAGCGTTGATAAAAAGTGCTGCCGTACCTATTCTTACAAGGATGAAATCTTTGGCAAAGGGAAGCACTCCCACCGAAAGAACTGCCGCCACAATAAAAAGGATGGGAGCTGTTTGTAAAAAGGTTTTATCGTGCATTCTTGGCTTTATGTCTTCCTGTGTAAAGGAAAAGGCAAAAGCCGAAAAAGGATGCAGAAAATCCCAGCGCCGGTACACCGACCAGTGTTCCACTACCGAAATGGCGTAGATGCTAAAGAAAAACAGGACCAAAATAAGTATCCACATCATACTATTTTCATTTATCGATTTCCCATGCTGAAATTCCCAGTGAAGCTATCCCTGCAAGAGCATCAGATAGCTCCTGCTGCATGCTGATCTTCGGAATCATTGCGGCAAGGGCCACAGAGGGAGTCTTTAATTTTATTTTCTGTATTCTTCCGTTGCGGATATTCAAATCTAAGCAGGCTGTTCCGGTAGCGGTCTCTATTTTTGCACTGCCCGTATAGTCTTCCCGATAGCCTGTTCTTTTTTCCGTAATTAATTCAGAACTGCCTTTCTCTGAAAACTTTTTTATAAGATCAAGACTCTGTGAGATCTCTTCCAGCCGTACCAGTAAATATCCCCAGGCGTTATTCTCACTCAATGTTATTGCTTCGAAAGGAGCATAGTCAGGATCTTCCATTCGATGATCTAACTTTTTCCCTGCTGCCCGTGCGACAGGGCCAGAAACGTGATGCAGGAACATTTCAGGGATTTTGCCACAGCTTCTTAAGCGGTTTTTAAGATAGAAACGTTTTTTAAGTTTCTCTGTATTTTTTTTGATCCCTTCTGCAGAATCATCCTGCAGAAAATCACGAAGAGATTTGTGAATCCTGAAATGCATTTCCTGGTCACCCACATTTTGCAGAAGCGTTTGAATTTGCAGAAGATGATAAATGATTCTTTCCTTTTCCAGTGCTGAAATATTTGCATTTACTGGGCAGTTGGAAGTATTCCGAAGAGCTTTGGTGGCAAGCTGCTTATAGGCCATGGGCTGAAGGGGATCCAAATTGCCCAAAAAACCAGGAAGTTCTGAAGGATCATCCTTCGGAAAATTATCCAGGAAGTGCCGGGAAAGAAGTCCTTTTTCGAAATTTGCCATTTTAACGGTGTCGCCGTCGAGCATCATTTTTATACGAAGTCCATCGGGAAGTCCCAGATGAAAAGGGCCAAACCGGCCTTCGTTCATATCCATGGGAAGACCGTCTGCGGCACGCGGCATATCTTTGGTCATCATGATCATAGACATAAAATCGTCACCTCCACCCTGGTCATGACCTCCGTTTTCTTCATTATCGTCATTGCCATCACGAGAGGAATGATCGCCATGGTCTTCGTGCTCATTCATGTTATGCTCGCCATGTTCATCTTTTTCTTCATCATCCTCGAATTCCTCCACCAGGAAAGAAGGTCTATAGGCTTCAGAATCCCGGGCCCATAGATTTCTGTTTTTCAGTTTGGAAGGCAACTGATTCAGTTCCCCGGGAGAGATAACCAAATCGGGCCTGGGAAGGGGTTCCACTTCCTGGAGATCTACGGTGACGAGAATGCGCGGGCGTGGCATTTGCGAGTAACTTATGGCAGCAGCTTTCCGAAGTTGGGGGGATAAGGGACCTGCTATAAGCAGGAGATTGGCATGCCGAGGACTTGCTACCATTTTGATGCCTTTCTGATAAATATTAAAACCTTTAATAATAAATAAATTTTCCCCAGGAACAGGAAAAATATTAAGCTCTCTTAAAATAAGCTTCGAAAGGATGTTGGTTCCAAAGAATCTTTTCCCTGAAACTCCGCCAAATTTTTGTAAAGTCTTTGTCATTGCCGTTTAAGCCCTCCCTGGCTCCAGGTATATAAAAGTCCCAGAAATAAGATGAGCAGGAAAACACCCATATCCATGAGAGCTGTAACTCCCAGTTTTTTATAAACTACTGCCCAGGGGTACATATAGGCCATTTCCATATCGAAGGCCAGAAAAAGTAATGCATAGCCGTAATAGTGCACATGATACCTTCCCCAAACGGGTTTTTTATGTAAATGTCCGCTTTCTGCCGGGATGTCTTTGCCGGGCTCCTTTTTTGTCTTTACCAAACTTTTCTTTGCCAGGTACAAACAGACCACCACCGCCACCGTAAAAAACAGCATGAAAAAAAGCATAAGATAGTTAGTCATCTATTGATGGATTTGATTGATTAGGTAATTTTAAATTTCCATTCAAGATAAGAGCAATATTTATTTTTGTAAAAGCATTTAGAAAATTTGACTTTTTTTTATCAAAACCTTAAGAAGTATAAAATTTTTATTTGGTCAAGACCACTCTAGTTATGGAGTTTCCCATAAAATTAATTCTTCTTCTCCATCCTTAGAAAAACTAATTTGAGCCATAGCCGGCTATAGCTCCAAATCTCACAGATGTTTTTCCCGGGAGAAAGTTACAGATTTACCATATCCGCAGAGATAGCAGAAACAGGTATGCCATTATTCTCACCTTCCATTAGATTCTGTACTACTATTGATCCACGGCATTCCTTCATCTTTCAGTGGCCATAAAAACCCTTAGAGTCGGTGCTGGAAAGATACAATAAATCCTGGCAAGGGTACAAAAATGACTGATCTGAGCACTTTGTATCCAGCATTGTACAGTTCGAAAAGGTGCAGGTGGATATTAATAGTGTTCAAATTTACCCCTCAAGGAATAGATAGAAATCATCTGGCTATATGGGAAGATTTTTCTTTAATTGCTCCATAGGCATTTTAACATCTCGTTGTAGCGAATCGGCCAGATGGCTTTCATGATCGGGAGACAGATGTACCACAATTACAAAAGCAAGCCTGTATTTTCAGGCATCTGCACAAAAATGTTTTAAGACAGTAAGCCCGCCGGCCGAAGCACCAATACCTATGATTGTCAATAAATCTTTGTCTTGATGATGTTCTTTCTTCCCCATAATTATTTTTATTCTTTCCTAAAAAAGAGTTCTCATATCTAAATATAATATACCTATCTAAAAATTAGCCAAAAAGCAGAATTAATTTAAGCCTTTTTCTGAAGGTGCTTTAATTATAATTTTTAACAGTCAATGATTTATATGGCATCACCTTTACTAAATCTCAAAACGGTATGATATCAACAACTTGAGAATATATCAAAACCGCCTCGTGATTTACATGGCCATAAAGGGATCAAAAGGATACCAATGGGTCATAAAATAATTTATAATAAGTCAAGTGGTTATTAATCAGGTAATCTAAAAGATATCTTTAAGTAATCAAACTGCCATAATATCGACCAAAAGCTTTAGATCTTCTACTAATCGGTTCGAGTTTTGTACCATAGGGGTCACTTTTATGAATAACAATTCGTATCAAAACCCAGCAAATCTTAGAATTAGCGTGGTTTTTAAGGTTTTAGAGGATCATTTAATTTGATTCGATTTGATTTAAAAAGGGAATTAAAAGACACAAAAGACACAAAAGACACCTCATTTTTTAAAAGACACCTGAGGTGTCTTTTGTTGATTTGACTTTATCTAAAAGATGAAAACTATTCAAAATTTAAACACACTATTGACTTCTATCTTCTGCTAAGACAGTATATAATTTTCGAGTATCTCAAATAATTTTCCTTGATTGTGAAAATTGTGAATATTTCTCGGAGAAAGCGGAAACTTTATTGTTCTCCAGGAATATCTTTGACTTCCATAAAGGGAGAACCGATAATAGAAGATTGTATTTTTATGTTATCGATTACAATTTTAAAAACACAAATGGTTTTATAGTGTCGCCTGAACAAATAAATTAGCGCATTCTTCGTTTAACATCTTTTATTTTTTTAAAAAAGAAGTAATTGATGTTTATAAATCATAAAATTTTATTTTTTAAAGCAAAAAATTTTGTAATCAATATATTATAAATATATTTACGTAATCGATTACATTGTTAATTTCATTAGGATATTAGCCCAATGAATTTGGCCCAGAGGATAAAAATAAGCTTAAAATGCTCTTAAATACTGGAGTATTTGACATTTTACGATATCGTTTTCGGGGAAAATTTTTAAGAAAGAGGAATAATTTAACTAACTAATTCAATTTCACATCTATTAAATATGGTATTTATGATGAAAAAATTCCACTACAAATTAAGTTGGTTTCTGCGGAACCGATTTTCCAGAAAGGAGCATGATGGTATTCCATTATTAGTATTGTTGTTATCGGTTTTTACATTAACGGTAAATCCGCTTTATGCACAAAATGTAGAGGTATCAGGAACAGTTACCGCTGAGGACAATGGAGGACCGCTTCCCGGTGTTACCATTTTGGAGCAGGGAACTTCAAATGGAACGGTTACCAATTTTGATGGAGAATATGCTATTGAAGTTTCCAGTGAAGATGCTGTTTTGGTATTTAGCTATGTTGGATTTCAAACCGTTGATATTAATGTTAACGGGAGAAGCAGAATTGACGTTGCTTTACAAACAGATCAGGCTTCACTGGATGAAGTGGTAGTTGTAGGATATGGTACCAGCAGAAAGTCAGATTTAACCGGTTCTGTAGTTTCTATTTCAGGCAATGAATTAACAGAGCAGGCAAAATCCAGTGTAGCTGAAACCTTAACCGGTAGACTTGCCGGGGTTCAGGTGTTATCTACTGAGGGTTCTCCCGATGCAGAAATTAATATCCGCATTCGGGGTAATGGTTCATTAACTCAGGATAGCTCACCACTCATAATTGTGGATGGCTTTCCTGTGAGTAGTATGAGTGATATTAGCCCTACTGATATTGCGAGCATTTCCGTGCTTAAAGATGCATCTTCCACTGCTATCTACGGTTCCAGAGGAGCAAACGGTGTTATTATTATAACTACTAAAGATGGTGTAAGCGGCAAAATTAGTGTAAACGTAAATTCGTTTTATGGGTTTCAAAAGATAGCAAATACAATTGATGTGCTTTCCCCTGAAGATTACGTGAAATGGCAATATGAATATGCCTTGCTTGATGATCCGGAAAACCTGGATTCTTACGAAAGGTATTTTGGACTTTGGCAGGATTACGATCAATACCGGGGGGTTGAAGGCAATAACTGGCAAAAACAGATTTACGGAAATATGGGAGAATTACAAAGCTATGATTTGGCAATAAGAGGAGGTTCTGAAAAGTTAAGCTTCAATTTTAACTATGCCCATTATGATGTAAATACCATCATGTTAGGTTCCGATTTTAAGAGAGATAACCTTTCACTGGCATTAAAAAGTGAAGCTGGTGAAAAGGTGGATTTATCTTTTACCATTCGCTATTCTGATACAGAAATTAATGGAGGTGGGGCTAATGAGCAAAATGAAGTGTCCTCTACCGATTCCCGGTTGAAATATAGCGTACAATATTCTCCAATCCCAATTTCGGGAATTACAACTACTAATACAGATGAAGCCTTATCTGGCTATTTGGTAAATCCTTTTGTGGCCACAGCAGACAATCAAAGACAACAACTAAGGAAAAACTTTAATATGTTGGGGAGTTTTGCATGGGATATCCTGGACAATCTTAAATTTCAATCAGATTTTGGATTAGATAACAGGTACGATCAGGATTATCGCTATTATGGTCGCTCTACCTATTATGCCAGCAACAAGCCATCTGCAGAAAATCAGGGGTTACCTTCTTTAGTTTACAGCGATCGAAAACGTGTGAGTTTTAGAAATGCCAATACAATTAATCTGGATTTAGATCAATATCTTAATGAAGATCACAGCCTAAAAGTGTTATTGGGAGAAGAAATGATCGTGACTAAAGATAATGAAGAAACAGCCGAAATTCAGGGTTTCCCAAAAGATTTTGATTTTAAGACCACACAAAAGCTTACCACTCAGGGTACTCCCCAAAGCGTAGATAATTTTTACAGGCCCGATGATAAGCTATTGTCATTTTTTGGCCGTATTAACTATACTTTTAAAGACAAGTATTTACTTACCGCTACCTATCGTGCCGATGGTTCCAGCAAATTCCTTGGAGACAATCGCTGGGGTTATTTTCCTTCAGCAGCGGTAGCATGGAAATTAAAGGAAGAAAATTTTTTACAGGACACGGAGTGGCTTGACGCGCTCAAGCTTAGGTTAAGTTATGGTGAGGCTGGTAATAATAATATTCCTTCCGGACAGACTGTACAAAGCTTTCAATCTAATACCACTACCTATTTAAATGGTATTCCTACATACTGGGCGGCTTCTAATGCATTAGCAAATCCGGATTTAAAATGGGAAACCACGGTAACTCAAAATATAGGTTTGGATTTTGAAATTTTACAAGGATTGGTAAGCGGTAGTGTTGAGGCATATAAAAACCTAACTACAGATTTATTACTTGCCTATCGTACTCCTGGTTCGGGATATGAGTTCCAGTATAGAAATCTAGGTGAAATCCAAAATACCGGTATTGAAGGTTCATTAAACATTAATGCAATAACTAAAGAAGACTATGGCTTAAGTTTCTCTTTAAATGCGTCAGCAAACAGGAACAAGATTAATTCTTTGGGGTCATTAGAGAATTATCTGGATAGATCAGGATGGGCTTCTTCTCAAATTGGGGGAGATTATGCCATTTGGATAGACAATCCGGTAGGAGCCATGTATGGTTACCAAGCTGACGGCCGCTATGAGGTATCCGACTTTGATTTTGATGCTGCAACAAATACCTATACACTTAAATCAGGAGTAGTGAGTAATGAAGATATAGTTGGAGAATTAATGCCAGGAATGTTGAAGCTAAAAGATATTAACGGAGATGGGGTGGTAGATATAGATGATAATACGCTTATAGGAGATGCCAACCCGGATTTTACCGGCGGATTTGTATTAAATGCCTACGCCTATGGATTCGATCTTTCCGCTGCCTTTAATTATAGCGTTGGAAACGATATTTATAATGCCAATAAGGTTCAATTCACATCAGCTAATGAAAATAGCCAGTATAGAAACTTAAGTTCTGAAATGGAAGATGGAAGAAGATGGACAAATCTAAACCCTGAAACCGGGCAGCTTATAACAGATCCGGAGCAACTTGCCGCTGCAAATGCAAATACCACAATGTGGTCTCCTTTTATGCAGAATTATGTTTTTAGTGATTGGGCAGTGGAAGATGGTTCCTTTCTTAGATTAAATACAATTACCTTAGGATACACGCTGCCCGATTCTCTAATGTCTAAAATTAATGTTTCCAAACTTCGGTTGTATGCAACAGCGAATAATGTTTTTATTCTTACAAATTATTCTGGTCTGGATCCTGAAGTTTCTACGCGAAGAAATACACCGCTTACTCCAGGAGTGGATTATTCTCCATTCCCCCGAAGCAGACAGGTGGTATTTGGCTTAAATCTTAATTTTTAAAAAATTAAAAGAAAATGAAAAACTTTATAAAAATCTGTTCGATATTTTTTATAACATGGCTGGTGGTATCCTGTGAAGAAGATTTTCTTGATGAAGATTTTCTTGAAGCCCCTGCGAATTCCTCCCTTGATAGATCTACCATATTTTCAACAGTAGATTTAGCCAGGGGAGCTGTTGATGGTATTTTGGAACCCATAGGACAAACTAATTCCTACAGGGGGCGTTTCATCCCGTATTACGGATTTAATACGGATGTTGAATATAACTATAGTGCGGGAGATGCAGGTACAGATGCAGATTTAGTGTACTACGATGCAAAGCCTAATAATTCCAGGATGAATACCGACGATAACGCCTGGGCTATGATGTACCAGGGGATAGAACGGGCAAATATTGCCATAGAAAATATACGTATCTACGGAAATCCAGAGCCGGGAACTGAATTTGGACAACTCCTAGGTGCAGCTTTAACTTACAGAGCTATTTATTATGCAGATTTAATGAAAGCATGGGGTGATGTTCCAGCTCGTTTTGAACCTATTACTTCCGAAACCCTTTATTTGCCAAAAACAAGCCGGGATACTATTTATAAACGGCTCATTGCAGATTTAGGCGAAGCATCTACATTGGTGGCATGGCCTAATCAATCTGCCGCCACAACTACTGTGGAGCGTATTAATAAAGCTTTTGTAAAAGGATTAAGAGCAAGGCTGGCAATGGTGGCTAGTGGTTATCAGCAGTATCCCGATGGAGTAAGAAGGAGTGAGGATCCAGATCTTTCTGTTCAGAAAATGTATCAGTTAGCACTGGATGAATGCAGATCTGTAATTAATAGTGGTACAGCTTCTTTAAATCCTTCTTTTGAAGGCTTTTGGAGAGCATATAATCAGGAAAATATAAATGCCGGTGGCGAGTCTTTATGGGAAATTCCATTCGCCGATGGACGGGGAAGGGTGTTGTTCTCATTTGCCGTACGCCACCGTAGTGCAGATCAATTTACGCAGCAGGCCCGCGGTGGTACTGCAGGGCCTACACCTACCGTTTTTTACGATTTTGAGCAGGGTGATACACGAAGGGACGTTACCAGCGTACCATACCAGTGGGGTACTGCTATAGATGGGATAGCCCAGCAGGAGCTTGTGGGAATCGATAACTGGTATTTCGGTAAATATCGCTATGAGTGGATGGAGCGCCTTGTAACTTCAACAAATGATGATGGCGTAAATCTTATATATATGAGATATGCAGAAATTCTTCTTACTGCTGCTGAAGCGGCAAACGAACTGGAGGGACCCGCTGCTGCCGCACCATATCTAAAGGAAATTCGTGAAAGGGCATTTCCGGAAGAACTTCACGCAGAAAAGGTAGATGCGTATGTAGATGCACTCACTTCTAAAGAACAAATGTTTAATGCTATTGTAGAGGAGTATAAATATGAATATACCGGAGAAATGGATCGTAAAATGGATCTTATCCGATGGAATCTTCTTAGTGAAAAATTAGATGAAGAAAAGAATAAATTGAGCAATCTGGAGAACAGGACAGGAGAATATGCCAACGTGCCAACAACAATTTATTACAAATATGAAGAAGACGGCTATACTTTAGATCTCTATGGTTTAGAGAGAGGGGAGACCTCGAATCCTGGACCGGAATGGTCAGCCTTTGCCTGGGACCAACCTTTGGATGAAATAATAAATACTATTTATAAGCCTGGGATTGATCCAGATAATAAGCAATTCTGGCCAATCTGGCAGGTCTTTATTGACGCCAGTAACGGTGAATTAGTAAACGATTACGATTACTAGAACTTTAAAATAGAATCAATTTATTGAATTATGAAAGTAAAATATATCTTTAAAAGTTTACTGACAGCTATTCTGTTTATGGCTATTATTACAGGATGCGACTATGATACGGAGCTTATTGAAGAGCTGCCGGTAGAGAGAGAATTTGCGCCGGTTAATTTAAGATCATTTGTAAGAAATCAGGTGAATGTGGAACTTAACTGGACAGTTGATGAGAATGTTAACAGCTATATTGTAGAATTTTCAAAGGATTCCACGAGCTTCGACAATATTGTTAAAACTGTTGAAGTAAATCCGGAGGAATTACCTGTACTGGTACCCTTAGAGAGCAATACTTTTTATGCTATAAGGGTAAAAGCGATAAGCGCCAGGGGAATAGATGATTCCTCCTGGGCCACTACCACTGCACAAACCTTAACCGAGCAAATTTTTACTGAAGGCGAAGATGACGATATTAAGGCTAGGGAGGCAATCCTTAGATGGGTGCCAGATAGTGAGGTGACAACTATAAGTTTAAGCCCGGGTGATCTTGTTTACACCATAACTCCTGAGGACAAAGCAAATGGTATGGCGACTATTACCGGTCTCACTCCAGATACAGATTATATTGCCACTTTACTTAATGGTTCTCAAATTAGGGGAATAAAAGATTTTAGTACCGGTATAGATATAGGTGATGGTAAGTTAGTTACTCCTGAAGACGACTTGTTGCAAATGATAGCAGATGCAAGCACAGGGGATATTTTGGTCCTTGAACCAGGTGATTATACTGCCCAAACCGGAACGATAACGTTAGACAAATCTTTGACTATTAGAGGTCTTAGAAGTTTTGATAAACCTCTTCTCAAGCTTTCGTTTGAACTTGTTTCCGGTGCAGAGGATGTGGAATTTATTGATCTGGATATACAGGGAGAAGGCTTAGGTTCTAACAGCCTAAACACCTTCCTGGAATATACAGGGGCAGGAAATTATAACTCCCTGTTGATTAGTAGCTGTAATATCCATAATTATTCAAGATCATTTGTCGCAGGAAGTACCACCGATGCGATTCTGCAGACCTTAACCGTTGAAAATTCCATTATTTTTGACTTCTTTACAGATGGAGGGGATTTTATAGATTTTAGAGACTCAGATGTACTTAATATAAATCTTTTAACAAGTACATTCTATAACTGTGCTCCAGCTCGTGACTTTATAAGAATGGATGCCAGCGGAACATCAAATGGCTCTGGTGTAACTGCCAATATTCTAATTGATAGCTGTACGTTATATGCTGTTTCTGATGATGATGGCAGGAGAATCCTGTATATCCGATTTGTATCCAATGATGTAACAGTAAGGAATACAATAATAGCTGAAACAGAATCTGAAGGCTATGCAGACAGAGAGGGTATAGACGAGTCACCTGACTTTAGCGACAATAATTACTTTAACGCACCAGGATTCCTGGATACATCACAATACATTTATGATGATAGTAATTATTTCAACTTAGATCCGGGATTTGCAGATCCATCAACGGGAGATTTTACAATCACTAACCAAACGTTAATTGATAATAATATAGGTGATCCCCGCTGGAGATAGTATGAAATTTCAAGTAGAAATAATAAAAGGGTATGCGTTTAATGATGCACACCCTTTTATTGATTTTCTTGAACAGAAGTGGAAAATATGAAGGATCCATAGGTGATCTTATTTTAGATTTCTAAAGACGGACTTGAATATACATACAGGGATGAGTTAACTTTTTTTAATTAATAAGCGAAAACGATATCGGGAAAACCTTCTGAAGATTAAAGAAGATAAATTACGCATCAATACATTTTAAATCAAACTAAATCTTTATGGAATGATGAAACAACTACAATTATTAGGCCTGTTCCTCTTTTTAGGAATTTTACAGGGCTATTCACAGGAAATCTCACAAAACCTTCCCGACGTTTGGGATTTTGGAGCTACTCAACTGGATGAATCCCAGTATAACAATCAGTTATCTGTAGAAATTATCAATTCCTGGTATGATGCATCCATAGCCCCGGGAACTTCAGGCATTAATTTACCAGATTTTACAGCTGGTGATCTTAGCTTTACCGGAGGGGGAAGTGACCGCCTGCGAACCAGCAATACGAATCTTACCCGGTATGATGATAATATTGATGAACATGAAGATTTTAAAGGAAGGGTCTATATCAATTCCTCGGGTGCTACAGGCAGGTTCCTCAGCATCGAGTTGGCTGAAGGTGATGAAGTAACAATCTGGGCTCTTTCTCAGGAAGGAGACAGTAATATTCATTTTGAAAATGCTGCAGATCCAGAACTTCAGAATGATATTGTTGCCGTAGGGGAAGAAATTACCGAATTAAAATTTACGGCAGAAACTTCCGGTACTTATAATATCTATGATGATACCGGGAAACCAAGTTATTTTAGAATTGTACGTGAAAGTAATACGATGAGTTCAGAATCAGGCAGTGATCTTACCGATGCTTGGGATTTTGGTGCCACACAGCTTGATGCGTCTGAATACAATAATCAATTATCCGTAGATATTATCAATTCCTGGTATGATGCTTCTATCACCCCGGGAACCTCTGGTATTAATTTACCAGATTTCACGGTTGGAGATCTTAGCTTTACAGGAGGTGGAAGTGACCGCCTGCGAACCAGCAATGTGAATCTTACCCGTTATGATGAAAATATTGATGAACATGAAGACTTTAAAGGAAGGGTCTATATCAATTCCTCGGGAGCTACAGGCCGGTTTCTCAGCCTGGAATTAACTGAAGGTGATGAAGTAACCATTTGGGCTCTTTCTCAGGAAGGTGACAGTAATATTCATTTTGAAAATGCTGCAGATTCAGAACTTCAGAATGATATAATTGCTGTTGGAGAAGAAATTACCGAATTAAATTTTACGGCAGAAACTTCCGGTACTTACAAGATCTATGACGATACCGGGAAACCGAGTTATTTTAGAATTTTACGGAAAAGTGCTAACAATGCTACGGTAAGCGGTAATGTAGAGGTTACTGCAGCTTCAGAAATTCCTGATAATTTCAGCATAATTTTTACTAATGAAAGCGGTGACTCGTGGAGTTCTTCCGTTTCTGAAGGTACTTATAGTGTAGATCTTCCTGCAGGTGACACCTATGATATTTCTCTTGAAGGAGCCGACGGGTATTCTATTATTGGTAGTACCAATCTGGAGATTACAGAAAATACTGCTCTGAATTTATTGATTCAAACTGATGAAGCGGCAGGCAATGGTCTTGCAGATGTCTGGGATTTTGGAGCAACACAGCTTGCAGAGTCTGAGTACAATAATCAGTTATCGGTAGAAATCATTAACTCCTGGTATGATGCATCTGTCACCCCGGGAACCTCGGACATTAACTTACCAGATTTTACAGCTGGTGATCTTAGCTTTACGGGAGGTGGAAGTGACCGCCTGCGAACTACAAATACCAATCTGACACGTTATGACGATGATATTGATGAATATGAAGATTTTAAAGGTAGAGTATATATCAATTCATCGGGTGCCACCGGCAGGTATTTTAGCCTTGAACTGAATGAAGATGACGAAGTTAGCCTTTGGACACTTACCCAAAACGGAAACGGTAATATTCATTTTGAATATGTAGCAGATCCGGAACTTCAAAATGATGCAGTTGCGGTGGGCAAAGAGCTTACAGAAATAAACTTTATGGCAAAAGCTACAGGTACGTATCGAATTTATGATGATACCGATAAACCAAGTTATTTCAGGATTATACGTAAAAGTGCTACTTATACTACCGTAACAGGAAGTGTGGATGTGGCAGAAGCCGAAGGTATCCCTTCAGATTACAGTATTGTATTCAAAAACGAACTTGGTAAGACATGGAAGCTTTCTTTGGCAGATGGAGGATCGTATAGTATAGTTCTTCCTGTAGGCTATCAATATGATGTTTCCTTAGAAGGAGCTGAAGGATATTCCGTAGACAGTAACGCCAGCCTGGAAGTAACTGAAGAGACTTCTTCATTTGACATTAGTATAACTAAAGATCTGATCTATGTAGAAGGCCTGGCGGATGTCTGGGATTTTGGAGCAACCCAACTGGACGAGTCTCAGTATAATAATATGCTGAATGAATCACGAATAAATTCCTGGTATGATGCATCTGTCACCCCGGGAACTTCAGGCATAAATTTGCCAAATTTTACAGCTGGTGATCTTAGTTTTACCGGAGGTGGAAGTGATAGGTTACGAACAACCAATTTGAACCTTACCCGGTATGATGATGATATTGATGAATACGAAGATTTTAAAGGAAGGGTTTATATCAATTCCAGAGGTGCTACCAACCGTTTTATGAGTTTGGATTTAAATGAAGATGATAAAGTAACTCTTTGGGTGCTTGGCCAGGATGGAAATGGGGAGCTTCACTTTGAAAATACAGCAAATCCTGAATTACAGAATGACGTGGTAAGTGTGGGTGGTGAGCTTCAGGAAGTAAGTTTTGTGGCAAAGGCAAACGGAACTTATCATATTTATGACACGGCCGACAAGCCTAGTTATTTCAGAATTATCAGAAAACCTGCCACTTATTCGGAATTATCTGGAAACGTAGATCTTACCAATGCTCCGGGAATTCCTGAAGATTATTCGATTGTATTTTCTATTGAAGAAGGAAAAACCTGGAATGTGACACCAACCGATGGTTCCTACCAGGTTGAACTGCCAATAGATTTTGACTACAATATTTCTCTTGAAGGCGCTGATGGATACGTAATTTCAGATGGTGCTTCGGTAACTATAACTGAAAGTGCAGCTACCCATGATATAACTATAGAAAAAGTCGAAATTTATGCTGTTTCGGGATCAATTAGTGGTCTGGATGAGAATATTGAAGATTTAGACTTGACGTTTACTCCAGATCCTGGCGCTGATGTACTTTATGTTCCGAAGCCAATGATTGATGCAGATGCAGCCACATACTCTGTAAAACTTGAACCAAATGTTGAATATACCATAGAGAGTGAGGGTGTGGATGGATATTATATTCCGGAAAATACGCTGGAAATAACAGGTGAAACTACAAGCGACATCGTTTTTGAGGCTGAACCCGATGGGCCATTTGGAGATATTGACGGAGACGGAATTTTAAATGGTGTAGATAATTGTGTTTCAACTCCTAATCCAGATCAGGCAGATGTTAATGAAAATGGAGTTGGAGATGTATGTGATGACGATGATGGAGACGGAATTATCAATTATGAGGATAACTGCCCTGATTCTACAGAAGGAGTGACTGTTGATGTTTTTGGTTGTGAGGTTTTTGATCTTGCGGCAGATAATTTTAATATATCTGTATATGACGTAAGTTGTAACGGAAACGGTGACGGATTTATTAGTATTAGTGCTGAAGATACCAATTACACCTATAATGTAGCGCTTTCTGGTGCAGAGAGCGGTTCGGCAACTTTATCAGCTTCTAATGAATTTTCTGCGAATATTCAAAACCTTCCGGCAGGGACATATGATATCTGTATTACAGTAGACGGACAGGACAATTATGAACAATGTTTTAATGTTACTGTAGAAGGGCCAACACCTCTGGAGGCCTATTCTTCTGTAGATTATGGAAATAATACGGTATCCTTTTCATTAACAGGGTCCGATGTTTATACTATAGACCATAACGGTGAAATAACTACCACCGCACAATCGCGGGTGGTGCTGGATCTTAAAAAAGGTAGGAACAAATTTACCATTTCTACCGATTCTGACTGCCAGGGCACTTTTTATAAAGAGGTCCTGATGTCTGAAGAAGTGGTGCTGTTCCCAAATCCAACCAGGGGTGACCTTAAGGTTTACATTAATGGAACAGATACCAAAGTAGAGGTATCGCTGATTAATCTTAATGGAAGGGAGTTTATTTCAGAAAAAATGGAAATTCCTGCAGACAGGGTTCTTCATCTTAACCTTACCAATTTTAGGAATGGAGTTTATTTCCTTCAATTAAAATCAGCTACGGTAAGTAAAACTCTAAAAGTTATTAAATCATGAAAAACTATATAAAAACACCTTATATAAACCTGCTCCTAATCTGCATCATGGGAGTGGCAACGCTTTCCTGTTCCAGTGATGATGATGCGGATATTATTAATGATGCCGTCCCGGGAGCAGCCTCTTTGGTGCTTCCGCAGGACAATACCGAATGTGAGATTGGCGATGTGGTGGCTAATATGGCTGAGGTAGCTTTTGAATGGACCGAAGCAACAGATGCGGATAGATATGATCTTGTGATCACTAATCTTGCTACCCAGGAAGTTACTCAACGGCCTAATCTAACTACCACATCTTTAATGGTAAGGCTTGAAAGGGGAAATCCTTATACCTGGAATGTGATCTCAAAAAATGACGGTGAAGAAACCACAGCCTCAGAGGCGTATAGATTTTACGTTGCCGGCGAACCAGGTTCCAATAATGTGCCTTTTCCGGCAACACTTATGTCCCCTGCTTCAGGAAGCACGGTAACGCCTGTTGATGGTATGGTTACCCTGGAATGGGATGCCACCTCTACCGATACAGACGGGGATGCATTAACTTATACTTTATATGCAGATACCGAGGATGGTGATCAGGAACCGCCGGAAGAGTGGACAGGGCTTACTGAAACCTCCATAGAAATTGAGGTGGAGCCCAACAGCATTTATTACTGGCATGTAGAGACCAGTGATGGGAAAAACACAGCGATAAGCAATACTTTTTCTTTCAGGACGGGTGAGAATACTTCTTCTATAAATGGCAAGATCGTTGGCACAACCCAGGAAATTTTAGACGCTATTGCAGCAGCAATTCCCGGAGAGAATATTTATATCCGTGGAGGGGATTACGTTTTTGATTCCACTATAGAAATAAATACCAGTGGGAGTGAAAACAATATGATCTCCTTGCTGGCATATCCTTTAGATGATACCAGGCCTAAATTTGATTTTTCTTCGATGTCTGAAAATTCTTCAAACAGAGGCGTCGAATTAGAAGCCAGTTACTGGCATATTAAAGGGATTGATGTCTACAAAGCCGGGGATAACGGAATGAAGGTAACCGGTAGCAATAATATGATCGAATTCTGTACTTTTTCAGAATGTGCAGATACCGGACTTCAGTTAGACAGTGGTGCTGCTAACAATACAATTTTGAATTGCGATTCTTACTTTAATGCCGATTCTTCCCTGGAAAACGCTGATGGATTTGCAGCCAAGTTAAACGTAGGCACAGGAAACAGGTTTATTGGCTGCAGGGCCTGGAGAAATCTCGATGATGGCTGGGATGGCTATTTAAGAGGAGGTGATAATGTTACCACTACCTATGAAAATTGCTGGGCTATCGAAAATGGTTATTTAGAAGATGGTTCCCCAAGCGGCGGGGACGGTAACGGTTTCAAAACCGGAGGAAGTGATGATAAAGATCTTAAGCATAATGCCGTTTATATGAATTGTGTGGCGGTAGGTAATGCAGCCGATGGATTTGATCATAACAGTAATAGGGGTGAAGTGGTACTCTACAATTGTTCCGCATATGATAATGGCAGGAATTACGCTTTTAGTAACACAAATCCTCTGGAAAAATTAACTATTAAAAACAGTAATGTACTGGGCGAAGTAGGAAGTATTAATGCCACCGCGCTGGACGTTACCAATAATAGCTGGATGGAAGGTGTTGAAAGTACTGTTGATGATTTTGAAAGTATAGATTATGAAGAGTTAACAGGACCAAGGCAGGAAGATGGAAGCCTTCCGGAGATTAGCTTTTTTCACCTGAATTCAGATAGTGATTTGATAGATGCAGGAGTGGATGTGGGCTTGCCATATAATGGTTCAGCGCCAGATCTGGGGGCTTTTGAGTTTTAAAAGCTTCATCAATTCTGGAAATTAGTTGAAACAGGGCATCACCAATCGGACTTTTTTCAGGATCTGGTTGTGTGGTGCCTTTTTATACTTTAATTTACTAGGAGGATCAATTATCATCTACTTAATTAAAAGCAGTATGCTACAGGATGGCAGGCCCTTCGAAATTTTTTATCTTGGGATTTCCAGATTATTCTTTTTTAAATCATATTTATGAAGAAGATGATTTTTAATGTTAATATTATATATAAGATAAATTAATCCTTTTAAGGATGAGGATTTCACTCTTTTTAAAAGAAAAAAATATCAAAACTTTAAAAATTAAAAAAATTGATTATATTCGTGTAATCGATTGCATGTTTAATAAAATTACATACAAATGACCAATTCAGAATTCAGATACGCACACCATCCGGAAGATGTAAAAAGATATACAACCCAGGAGCTTCGGAAGCATTTTTTAATTCCGGAACTCTTCAGAAATAACGAAATCAACCTTACCTACTCCATGTACGACAGGTTTATCGTAGGCGGGGCATTTCCGGTAGATAAAGCGGTTCAACTGGAAACCATAGACGATTTAAAATCTGAAAATTTTCTGGACCGTCGTGAGCTTGGGATCATTAATGTAGGAGGTGCCGGCAAAGTAACCGTAGATGGCGAAGTGTATGAACTTGCCAATAAGGAAGCGCTTTATGTAGGGCAGGGGAAGAAAGAGGTTATTTTTGAGAAATCAGGAGATGAGCAGCCATATTTTTACCTGAATTCTGCTCCCGCACATCATGCTTATCCTACCAAAAAAGTAGGGAAAGAAGATGCTGAGGTTATTGAGCTGGGAGACGCAAAATATGCCAACAAACGTATCTTAAATAAATTGATTGTAAACAGCATTGTAGAAACCTGCCAGTTACAAATGGGAATGACCGAGCTTGTTGAAGGAAACATCTGGAATACCATGCCGCCACATACCCATACCAGGAGAATGGAAGCTTACTTTTATTTTGACCTGGAAGAAGGGCAAACCATAAGTCATTATATGGGCCAGCCAGAAGAAACCCGGCATATTTTTCTAAAAAATCATCAGGCAGTTTTGTCGCCGGAATGGTCTATTCATGCAGGGGCGGGAACTTCAAATTATACGTTTATCTGGGGCATGGCCGGGGAGAACCTTGATTATGGCGATATGGATAAAGTGGCTGTTAACGAATTGAAATAAGCAAGTATGGATGATTTATTCAAATTAGAAGGAAAAACAGCTCTGGTTACCGGTTGTAAGCGCGGAATTGGTTTTGCGATGGCAGAAGCTTTGGCAGAAGCCGGGGCCGATATTTTAGGAGTTTCGGCATCTTTGGAGACCAAAGGTTCTGATATTGAAAAAGCGGTAAAGACAAAAGGCAGAAAATTTCAGGGGTACCAATGTGATTTTTCGGATAGGAAAGCGCTTTACGCTTTCATAGAAAAGGTAAAATCTGAACATTCAGAAATTGATATTTTAGTCAATAATGCGGGAACCATCATGCGAAAACCTGCTGCAGAGCATCCCGATGAATACTGGGATAAGGTTATAGAAGTTAATCAAAATTCCCAATTTATACTTACCCGGGAGTTTGGAAAGGAAATGATTAAAAGAGGCAGCGGAAAAGTAATATTTACAGCCTCATTGCTTACCTTTCAGGGAGGTATTACGGTTCCAGGCTATGCGGCTTCCAAAGGGGCTATTGGGCAACTAACCATGGCTTTTTCAAATGAATGGGCTTCTTCTGGGGTGCAGGTAAATGCTATTGCGCCCGGATATATTGCTACAGATAACACCCAGGCGCTCCGTGAGAATGCTGAAAGAAGTGAAGCCATATTATCACGAATCCCTGCAGGAAGGTGGGGAGAGCCTAAAGATTTCCACGGCCCTATTGTTTTTCTGGCTTCTAAAGCAAGCGACTATATGAGTGGCGCTATCCTTACGGTAGATGGCGGTTGGATGGGTAGATAATCTCAATAATCTCTAAAATTCGTGGGCTCTTTAAGTGGGTTTTCTGCGAAAGAAATTGAACAAAGAATACAATAAATCATGAAAAATCAGAATTTTATTAATGATAGCTTCCTGTTGCACAACAAATATGCCCAGGAACTTTATCAAAAATATTCGGCAAATCAGCCAATAATAGATTATCACAATCATTTATCTCCTAAAGAGATCGCGGAAGATCGTAAATTCGAAAATATCACCCAGGTATGGCTTGCCGGAGATCATTATAAATGGCGTGCGATGCGTACCCTTGGCGTGGATGAAAAATATATTACCGGCGATGCTTCAGATAAGGAAAAATTCCTTGCCTGGGCAAAGACGGTACCTCATACGCTTCGGAATCCCCTGTATCACTGGACACACCTGGAGCTAAAACGCTATTTTTGGATAGATGAACTCCTGAATGAAGAATCCGGGGAGCGCATTTATGAAGAAGTTAACAGGCAACTGCAACAACCGGAGAATTCCTGTCGCGGATTGCTGAAAAAAATGAACGTGGAAACGGTTTGTACTACGGAAGATCCTATAGATAACCTGCAATATCATCAGCAAATTGCTAAAGAAGACATTGGCATTAAAGTAAGTACAGCTTTTCGTCCCGATAAAGCGTTGTTAATTGATGCTGAAGGCTTTAATGATTATCTGGATAAACTGGCAAAAGTAGCTGAAGTAGAAATCGATTCTTATGAAGACCTGCAAAAAGCGCTTCATAAAAGGATTGAGTATTTTGATACCAATGGCTGCAAACTTTGCGACCACGGGCTGGATTATATTTCTTATGAAAACTTTACCGAAGAAGAAATTGCCGGCATTTTCAAAAAAAGGAGGAAAGGGGAGGATATTTCTGGACAGGAAGCCGAAAAGTTTAAAACCGCGTTGCTGCTGTTTTTAGGAGAAAATTATCATGAAAAGGGCTGGGTGCAGCAGTTCCATCTTGGTGCGCTTCGAAACAACAATAAAAGAATGCTAAAGCAACTTGGTCCTGATACCGGTTGGGATTCCATAGCCGATTTTAGCCAGGCAGAAAACCTATCTGCATTTTTGGATGCTCTGGACGGAAAAGATAAACTCACCAAAACCATACTTTACAACCTTAATCCTTCCGATAATGAGATTTTTGCGACCATGATCGGGAATTTTAACGATGGAAGCGTAAAAGGAAAAGTGCAGCTTGGTTCCGGCTGGTGGTTCTTAGACCAGAAAGACGGCATGGAAAGACAGATGAACGCCTTGTCCAATATGGGGCTTATCAGCTGCTTTATAGGAATGCTTACCGATTCCAGGAGCTTTCTGTCTTTTCCGCGGCATGAATACTTCAGGAGAGTGCTTTGCAATCTTTTTGGGGAAGAAATGGAAAATGGCGAATTACCAAAAGATATGGCACTGGTTGGAAAAACCATTGCAGATATCAGTTATCATAATGCTAAAGAATATTTCAGTTTTTAATGCAGGAACAGGAAAAAGATAAAGGAAAAACGGTCACTTATGGAGAAGTGATCATGCGTTTATCCCCGTCAGAAAACCGCAAATTACAGCAATCCAATAAAATGGATTTCTTTTTTGGCGGGACTGAAATGAATGTTGCCGCTTCGCTTTCCTATTTCGGTTTGAAAACACAGCAGGTGAGCAATGTCTCGAATGATCTCGTTGGAGATGCCGCTTTAGCTGCGATGAAGCAGTTTGGGATAGATGTTTCTGCAGTAAACAAGGTCGACCATCCTTTAGGATTATATTTTTTGGAAGTCGGCTCTTCCATGCGCCCCGGAAAAATTGCGTATAACCGTTTGCATGGCGCTTTTGCCAATATAAAACCGGAACAGGTGGATTGGCAGGCAGTACTTGAAAATTGTGATTATCTGCACTGGACAGGGATTTCCCCGGCCATTTCAGAAGGTGCTTATTTAACCTTAAAAGAAGGCCTTGAAATCGCAAGTGAAAAAGGAATTACAATTACGGCAGATCCTGCTTACCGCAGCAACCTTTGGAAATATGGAAAAGACGGTCATGAGATATTAAAAGAACTCACCTGTCTTTCCACTATTTTTATTGGCGGGGTAAACGAGATCAATGAAATCTTGGGAACCGACTTTTCTTTTGAAGAAGAAGGTTTTATTGCCGCTGCCAAAAAGCTGATGGAGGAATGCCCTAATATTGAGAAAGTCTTCGATAAAGTAAGAACAGGAGTAAGCGCTTCCTGGCAGAAGATATACGGCAGGGCCTGGACCGGGAAAGAATATCTTACAACCGAAGAACTGGAGATCACTAGCGTGGTAGACAGGATCGGAACCGGCGATGCCTTTGCGGCTGGCCTTATTTATGGGTTACAAAACTTTGATGATAAAAAAGCCCTGGGCTTTGCCAATGCGGCATGTGCTTTAAAACATACTATTTTAGGGGATGCCAACCTGGTAAGTGTTGAAGAAGTTCTGGAAGTAATGGAAGGTAGTACCGGGGGAAGGATTAAAAGATAGCAAAAGAAAAGATCTCACAGGTTTCAGAAACCAGAGGTCTGAAGATTTTAAAGCTTAAGAATAAATAATAGATGGCAACATATACAAGAATAGAAGTAGCACAGGCAACCAAAGCAACCGGGATTGTACCGGTATTTTATCATAAAGACCTGGAAACCTGTAAAAAGGTAGTTAAGGCCTGTTATGATGGTGGGGCGAGGGTGTTTGAATTTACCAACCGTGGAGATTATGCCCATGAGGTATTTGGGGAACTCAATAAGTATGTTACTCAAAATCTGGAAGGGATGATATTGGGCGTAGGCTCTATCCTGGATGCCGGCACCACGGCATTATACCTTCAGTTGGGGGCGAATTTTATTGTTTCTCCTGTTGTTAATGCTGAAATGGCTAAAACCTGTAACCGCAGGAAAGTTTCGTGGATGCCGGGTTGTGGGTCGGTGACGGAGATTTCTTATGCGGAAGAACTGGGTGCTGAAGTGGTAAAGATCTTCCCGGGCAGCCAGGTGGGAGGGCCTGCTTTTGTAAAGGCGGTAAAAGGTCCGCTGCCATGGGCCAGTATCATGCCCACGGGCGGAGTAAGCCCTACGCAAGAAAACCTGAAAGAATGGTTTGATGCCGGAGTGCATTGTGTGGGGATTGGTTCTAAACTTTTTCAGAAAAAAGAAGACGGGAGTTTCAATTATGAAGGAATTTCAGAAAAAGTAGGATCGGCTCTTAAAATGATTGAAAGCTTTAGAAAATGAAAATTTTGAAATTTAAAAATTTATTCAACTTCCTGCTGGCCGGACTTGTTCTTTTTTCAGTATTCAGCTGTGAAAAAGATGAAAATACCCGTGTGATAAAACTTGGCCATGGATTGGATGTTACACACCCTGTGCATAAAGCAATGCTTTTTATGGCAGAACGGGTGGCAGAAAAATCCGGTGGAAAAATGCAAATCGATATTTATCCAAGTCAGCAACTTGGTTCAGAAAGAGAATGTCTTGAACTTTTGCAGATTGGAAGCCTGGGTATGACCAAGGTATCAACTGGAGTAATGGAAAACTTTGCACCGGGATTAAAAGTTTTCGGCCTGCCGTTCTTGTTTCGGGACAGGCAACATAGGTTTAATGTCCTGGAAAGCGAAATAGGGGAAGACTTCCTTAATTCCAGTATAGATAAAAGGTTAAAAGGCTTAACGTTCTATGATGCCGGAAGCCGTAGTTTTTATAGTAAAAACCCTATAGAAACTCCGGAGGACCTGGAGGGTCTTAAACTAAGGGTTATGGAAAGCCAGACGGCAATAAATATGGTGAAAAATTTAGGAGGTTCTCCCACGCCTATCGCCTGGGGCGAACTTTATACCGCACTCCAGCAGGGAATTGTTGATGGCGCTGAAAATAATTTACCCAGTTTTTACCTTTCCCGGCACTATGAAGTCTGCAAATATTTTCTTGTAGATGAACACACTGCCTTGCCGGATGAGCTGGTGATTGGGACTCCCGTATGGAATGATCTTTCTGAACAGGAGCAAAAATGGCTGAAGGAAGCTGCGATGGAGTCTTCAGAATATGAAAAGAAATTATGGAGAGCGGCTGAACTGGAAGCCCTGGAACAAATTCAAAAAGCAGGAGTTACGGTTATTGAAGCCGATAAAGAAAAATTCCGTGAAATGGTTGAGCCTATGTACAAGGAATTCAGTCAGGATCCGAAAATGGCAAAAATTATAGAAGAAATTCAGGCAGTAGAATAGTATGAAAAAAAGCTTAGACAGAGCCCTGGGGGCTATTTTGATTTTTTTAATGGCAGTAATGGTGATTGCTGTATTATGGCAGGTATTTTCCAGGTATGTAATGCAGTCGCCCAGTTCCGTAACCGAGGAGATGGCCAGATACCTTTTAATTTGGATTGGAATCCTGGGGGCGGCTTATGCCGCTGGACAGCAGGAGCATTTATCCATTAACCTGCTGGAGGAAAAATGCAATGAAAAGAATCGAAAACGTTTGAGAATTGGCATTAATGTGTTAGTAATCTTTTTTTGCCTTACGGTTTTAATCATAGGAGGCGGAAATCTGGTATATGTAAGCTATGATCTGGGGCAGCGTTCCGCAGCATTGGAAATTCCGCTGTATGTGGTCTACATGGTTCTTCCTCTAAGTGGTTTACTTATTATTATCTACAAAATTAATGAGATTTTAAATCCACAAAAGTATTTAGTATGATTTCAGAAATATTAATATTGGTAATTTCCTTTGTAGTACTTCTGGCTATAGGAGTTCCTGTTGCCTGGTCTATAGGCCTGTCCTGCCTTTTTACTATGCTGGCCTCTATAGATTCTCTCGCGGCTTTTACAACGGTTGCCCAGCGAATGGCTACAGGATTGGATAGTTTTTCCCTTCTGGCCATTCCATTCTTTATCCTGGCAGGACAAATCATGAATCAGGGGGGCATTGCCAATCGGCTCATTAATTTTGCCAAAGCACTTATTGGTTCCCTGCCCGGCGGGCTGGTTTATGTAAACGTTATTGCAGCTATGCTTTTTGGAGCAATTTCAGGCTCTGCAGTTGCGGCCGCATCTGCCATAGGAGGAATTTTAGGGCCGCCAATGGAAAAAGAAAATTACTCCCGGGAATTTGGGGCGGCTATAAATGTGACCTCTTCCACAACAGGGCTGGTTATTCCGCCTTCTAATGTACTTATTGTATATTCCCTGGCCAGTGGTGGTGTTTCTATTGCTTCACTTTTCCTTGCGGGATATTTACCAGGGATCTTAATGGGGCTCGCTTTAATGCTTGTGGCTGCAATATGGATTAAGAAGAAAAAATATCCGGCCGGGAAACCTACCAGTTTTGGAAAAATTACCACTACCTTTTTAGATGCTTTACCAAGCCTGTTATTACTTGTGGTGGTCATTGGAGGAATTGTCTCTGGCATTTTTACCGCTACAGAAGCTTCGGGAATAGCCGTTTTGTATTGCTTTATACTTTCCCTTATTTATCGTGAACTTAATCTTGATGTTCTTAAAAAAGTATTTTTAAGTTCTGTAGGGACCACCGCTATTGTAATGCTGCTTATCGCTACCTCTATGAGCATGTCCTGGGTAATGTCTTATGAGAATATTCCGCAGTCAGTAAGTGCTGCTTTGCTGAGCCTTAGTGAAAACAAATATGTTATCCTGCTTATTATCAATTTACTGCTATTGTTTGTTGGGACATTTATGGATATGACGCCTGCAGTGCTTATTTTTACGCCAATATTTTTACCGGTAATGACCAACCTGGGGGTAGACCCGGTTCATTTTGGGATCATTATGGTAATGAATTTATGTGTAGGCTTGTGTACCCCACCTGTGGGAGCCGTATTATTTATTGGTGTAGGGGTGGCAAAAACGACTATACAAAAGGTAATGAAACCTCTTTTGCCACTTTACGTGGTGATGGCCATTGTACTGCTGCTGGTCACATTTATTCCCGCTATCAGCCTTTGGCTGCCTAGTTTATTTGATTAAAACTAACCATCTTAAATTATGGAAAAAACAGAAACCAAAAGATTAAACAGGACAAATGCCAACCTAAACCAGCAACTCCCCATTAAGGTGGTCCAGTATGGAGAAGGCAATTTTCTTCGGGCGTTTGTGGACTATATCATCGATGAGTTAAATAAAAAAGCCAAATTTAATGCCGGAGTGGCTGTAGTGCAACCCTTACCTAACGGACTTGTAAATTTATTGAATGAACAAGATGGCCTCTATAACCTTTTTATGAAAGGAGTTAAAAAAGGAGAGGAAATTCAGAAAAGGGAAACAATCTCCTGTATTCAAAAAAGCATTAATCCGTATGAAAATTATGAAGCTTATCTTGATTTAGCCAAAGAAGAAGAACTGGAATTTTTGATTTCCAACACTACCGAAGCCGGGATTGCTTTTGATGAGACCGATACCCTTGAAGGAACTCCACACAACAGCTTTCCCGCAAAAGTAACTGCACTTCTTTACCGGCGCTACAAATATTTTAAAGGCGCGGCAGACAAAGGTTTGACCATTATTCCATGCGAATTAATAAATTATAATGCCGATACTTTAAAAGAAATTATCCTGAAGTACACCAACCTCTGGAAACTGGAAGAAGAGTTTGTCGGCTGGATTAAAAAGCATAACCATTTTCATAATACCCTGGTAGACCGCATTGTACCGGGTTATCCCAAAGGCGATATCGATGCTTATCAGAGCGAGCTGGAACTCGAAGATAAACTTATTGTCTCTGCGGAAGTTTTCTTATTATGGGTCATTGAGGGTGGCGATAAACTAAAATCAAAAATTCCACTTGATAAAATTGATGAAAATATTCTTGTAGTTGAGGATCTTCAGCCTTATCGCACCAGGAAAGTCCGTATTCTTAATGGTGCGCATACCACTATGGTTCCTTTTTCCATTCTCTTCGGAAATGAAACCGTAAAAGAAACTGTAGATCATCCTTTTACAGGTAAATTCATTAAAGAAGCGGTTTTTGAAGAAATAAATCCAACGCTGAAGCTTTCTAAAGAAGAACTTGATTCTTTTGCTGAAGAGGTATTTGACAGGTTTCGGAATCCTTTTATCAAACACCAGCTTTCCAGTATTGCTTTAAATAGTATTTCAAAATTTAAGGTGAGGGTGCTGCCAAGTCTATTAACTTTTCAGAAAAAATACAATCGATTACCCTTAAGGCTTACCTTTGCATTTGCCTGCCTTCTTAGATTTTATAAAGGGGAGTGGAATGGGAATAGCCTTCCGGTAAATGATGCCCCAAAAACAACTTCAGAATTAAAAAAGGCGTGGGAACAGCATAGTTACAAAGAGATTACAGAAAGCGTACTTAAAAATGAAAGCTTTTGGGGTATGGATTTAAGGGAGGTGCCGCAACTGGAGGAAAAAACAGCCCTGGCCCTCCAATTAATTGAAGCAAAAGGAATAGAAAAGGGTTTTGAAGTTTTTTCCGGAAAATTTTAAACACAAGAATTATGAAGAGTAAATTGATAAAAGTACATCCCGATGATAATGTGGCCATTGCACTGGTAGATTTATGGCAGGGCGACCGGCTTCACTTTGAGGGAGAAGAAATAATTGTATTAAATGATACGCAGGCCAAGCATAAGATCACCATGGTAGACCTGCAGCCGGAGGATAAGATTTTTATGTATGGAGTGCTCGTGGGTAAAGCCGTTTCAGAAATTAAACGAGGAGACAAACTTACTACAGAAAATGTAAAGCACCAGGCCAGCAAGACCGCTCAAAAAACAGAAACCACCGGATGGAAAGCTCCGGATGTTTCAAAATTTAAAGATCGCACATTTATGGGCTATCACCGGCCGGACGGGCAGGTTGGAACTGCAAATATCTGGTTGTTCTTTCCGCTGGTTTTTTGTGAAAACCGAAATGTGGAGTTGCTGAAGGAAGTTTTTGAAAAAGAATTGTCTTTTCATAAATCGGCTAAACAACGCCAGTTACTGCGCAACCTCATTAATGGAAAGGAAGAAGATACCACTGTAGATTTTGAAGAAGAAGAAAAGAGCATTTTTGACAATATTGAAGTTAAATTTATAACCCACCAGGGCGGATGTGGGGGAATTCGGCAGGATTCTGTCATGCTTTCAAAACTGCTAGCAGGATATGTTAATAATCCCAATGTTGCAGGAGCCACGGTACTTAGCCTGGGTTGTCAAAACTTACAGATAGATATCTTTAAAAAATCCCTGGAGGCTATCAATCCCGATATTAAGAAACCTGTGCTTATTTATGAGCAGCAGCAGGAAGGAACGGTAGATGATATGCTGAACAAGATCATACGGGATTCTTTTGAAGGCATAAAAAAAGCTAATGAAATCCAGCGGCAGCCGGCGCCATTATCTAAATTGAAATTAGGCCTGGAATGCGGAGGCTCCGATGGTTTCTCCGGAATTTCAGCCAATCCTGCCCTTGGCTATGCTTCAGATATTTTGGCCGCCCTTGGAGGATCCCCAATATTATCAGAATTCCCCGAATTATGCGGGGTAGAGCAGGAGCTGGTAAACCGCTGTGTTGATGAGGAGACGGCTATAAAATTCATGGCACTCATGAAAGCCTACGAAAACGCTGCGGAAGCTTCAGGATCAGGCTTTGACATGAACCCTTCCCCGGGAAATATAAAAGACGGCCTGATCACCGATGCCATGAAGTCGGCCGGAGCTGCAAAAAAGGGAGGCACTTCCCCTATACAGGCAGTGCTGGATTACGGGGAGTATGTCACCAAACCAGGCTTAAACCTGCTTTGTACACCGGGAAATGATGTGGAAAGTACTACAGGGCTGGTAGGTTCAGGTGCCAACGTGGTAGTATTTACCACCGGTTTGGGAACTCCTACGGGAAATCCTGTGGCGCCAATCATCAAGATGTCTTCAAACTCAATTCTTGCAGGGAGAATGCCCGATATTATAGATGTGGATGCAGGAGCGGTAATAAAAGGAGAAAAGACCATTCCCGAGATGGGAGAGGAGCTTTTTGAATATATTATAGATATAGCTTCAGGCAAAATAAAATCTAAAGCAGATGTTCTGGACCAGGATGATTTCATACCTTGGAAGCGCGGAGTTTCCCTATAGATCAAAAACATTGGGGCAGGTTCGCAATATGAATAGGAAAAAATTTTCATAATTCGGGGCAGGCCTCGGGAACTTAAACCTCTCAATAAGGGATTAAAGCATGGCAGAAAAAAAAGTATTACGGGCAGGAATAGTGGGATCAGGCTTTGCTGCCCGTTTTCATTTTGATGCCCTTCAAAGGGTATACGGGGTAAAAGTTGAAGTTGTGGGTGCTTATTCCAAAACTCCCGCGAACCTTAAAAAGTTTTCTTCTGAAAAAGGCATAAAAGCTTTTAAAAACCTGCAGGAACTTATAGCAGCTTCAGATGTACTGCATCTTTGTACGCCTCCGGTTACGCATGAGCCCCTGGCTGTGGAAATTCTTCAGCACAATAAAGATGTGATCATCGAAAAACCGCTCACGGGCTACTTTGGAAATGAGGAAGAAGAAGATTTTTCCGGCGACACTTTTTCAAGGGAAGAAGGCCTTAAACAGGCTTTAAATAGTATCCAAAATATCCTGAAAGCTGAGAAAAAAAGCAAAGGCCGCATCATGTATGCAGAAAACTGGATTTATGCTCCTGCCATCCAGAAAGAGCGGGAAGTTATAGAGAAAACCAATTCCCAGATCCTCTGGATTCAGGCCCAGCAGTCGCATTCCGGCTCTCATTCAAAAGATTATGGAAAATGGAAACGTTCCGGAGGAGGTTCTTTAATGGGGAAAGGCTGCCATCCTCTGGCCGGAGCAATTTATTTGAAGCAGGTGGAAGGCCTGGACAGGAATGGCAAACCCATCAGGCCTAAAACAGTTAGCTGCAGGACTCATGCAATCACAAGAATGCCGCATTTTGAAAATGAATTGCATTTAAGGGATTCTTATACAGATGTGGAAGATTATGCTTCCACTCATATTGTTTTTGAAGATGGCACGGTGGCCGATATTGTTGCCAGTGAATTGCTTCAGGGCGGCGTGAAGAATTACCTGGAAGTACATGCCAACAATCATCGCACGATTTGTAATCTTACCCCAAACAATGCCATGCAAACCTACAATCCCGTACATAGTAATTTTGATGACATTTATGTGGTTGAAAAAACCGGCACCAAGCAGGGATGGTCAAACATCTCTCCCGATGAAGCGTGGTTTAACGGTTATCAGCATGAAATGGAAGCATTTTACCGTACAGCGGCTTTAGATGAAAAACTGGAAAGCGGCAGCCAGCTTGCGGCAGATGTTATCGCCACAATTTATGCGGCTTACCTTTCTGCAGAGAAAAATGGAGTGGAAATTGAAATTCCCCTGGTATAAATTTTTCAGGTAGAGATTTCTTTTAGAACGCCTCTGGCTGAAGAACTTCTCACAAATAATTCAGGAGAAAGTACCACCTTTTTTTCAATGCTTACCGCCTGGTTTCCTTTTACCTGTTCCAGGAAAACCTGTGCGGCGATTTTGCCCATCAGCTGAGGAGTCTGGTCCATAGAAGTAATTGGTAGTTCCATATATTTTGTAAAAGGCTCGTTACTAAATCCCACTACGCATACCTCTTCTGGAATTTTAATATGTCTGCTTTTAAGTTCCTGGATGGCACCCAAAGCAGCGTAATCCCCCGCTGAAAATATGGCATCGGGTTTTTCATCACATTCCCATAGTTGTTCAACAGCCTGCTGTCCGCTTTCAATTGTACTATTTGTTTGAATCACGTGCAAGGGATTGTATTCAAGTTTATATTTCTTCAAAGCGTCGCGGTATCCTTCGTACCTGTTCTTGTAGATCTCCAGATTGATGTCTCCGGAAAGATGAGCAATTTTTTTACATCCTTCTTTTATTAAATGTTCGGTTGCCATGAACCCGGCTTTAAAATCGTCCAGCACTACAGCGCTTACTCCCGGAACTTCAATTTTCCTGTCGAAAAATACCAAAGGGGTATTTTCTGTCAATGCTTTTTTAATATGATCTGTGTTTTTGGTGGTTTTAGAAACCGACATAAATATGCCATCAATCTGTGTATTCAACAGGGCATTTAATTGTTCAATCTCATTCTTCACTTCTTCATGAGACTGGCATATAATTACATGATAGCCGTGTGGGGTAAGTTCTTCCTCTATGCCTCGAATAACCGAGGAGAAAAAGCTGCGATTAATATAGGGAACAATAATTCCAACGTTATTAGTTCTTCCACTCTTTAGAGCCTGTGCCAGCCTGTTTTGCTTATAATTCATTTCCAGGGCTGTTTCTGCAACTAACTTTCTGGTTTTTTCGCTGATTTTCGGATTTTGATTAAGTGCTCTGGACACAGTAGCAGCACTGATATTCAGCTTTTTGGAAATGTCATAAATGGTAACTTTTTCCTTTTGCTTCATTTAAGTTTCATAGAATTTTACATGAGCAGTTCTTAATACTTTAAAAGAAGATTATAAAAAGATTAAAAAAGTAATGCTCCGGGTAAATGATTAGATAATTCAGATTTTAAATATAAACAAATTTTCGGGATAAAGCTAAGACAATAAAGATGATGTAACCCATTACATATTGACAAAACAACTGTTCATTTTTATCAAATTATTTTTTCCTCTTAAAGGAGCTGTCTACTTCATCTTCTTCCGTGAGAAATCCCATCGCTTCTTCCTTACATAAAGAATTTACCTAAAAATTAAACTAAGCATGAATTAAAAGGAACTAATTCATCTAAAAATTTACGAAAATCGTATTTTTAAGATAAAATATTATGCTAATTAATAAAGCTTTATTAATTTAGTGCAATCGATTACAAAAATCTATTTATGAAATTAAAGCTTTTCTTCCGTTTACTTGCAGCTTGTTGCCTCCTGGGCTTCACTTTCATGATTTCCTGTAAGGCGGGTAAAACCGAAATGAATTCTGATCATGCCTGGAAAAGAGCAGATAAAATTCTAAATAATATTCAGGTGCCGGAATTTCCCGATCGCACTTTTGAGGTCTTAGATTATGGCGCAAAAGCAGATGGTATTACCAATAATTCCGAAGCATTTAAAAAAGCGATAACAGCTTGTAATGCTGCCGGGGGAGGAATGGTTTTGGTTCCTAAGGGAAAATATCTTACCGGTCCCATTCATCTTAAAAGTAACGTGAATTTTCACCTTGCTGAAGGAGCCGAAATTCTTTTTACCAAAGACAAATCGGCTTACCTTCCTGTGGTACATACTTCCTATGAAGGAGTAGAGCTCATGAATTATTCCCCGCTTATCTATGCCTATAATCAAAAAAACATTGCTGTAACCGGAAAAGGAACTTTTAACGGTCAGGCAGATAATGAAAACTGGTGGAACTGGGTTGGTAAAGATGAATATGGATATAAAGAAGGAATGCCTAAACAAACCGATGAGCAAAACCTTCCCAGGCTGCGAAAGATGAATGAGGATGCAACTCCTGTGGAGCAGCGCACTTTTGGGGAGGCTTATAACCTGCGGCCCACTTTTTTTGAACCCTTTGGTTGCGAAAACGTTCTCGTTAAGGGGGTGACCTTTACCAATGCCCCATTTTGGGTAATGCATCCCATAAAATGTAATAATGTAACCATAGACGGGGTTACCGTTAGCAGCCACGGTCCTAATAATGACGGCTGCGATCCCGAGTATTCTAAAAACGTACATATTACAAATTGTGTTTTTGATACGGGTGATGATTGTATTGCTATTAAATCTGGCCGTAATAATGACGGCAGGAGAGTGGCTATTCCCAGTGAAAATATTATTGTGGAAAACTGTGTGATGAAAGATGGGCACGGGGGAGTAGTAATGGGAAGCGAAATTTCTGCAGGCGTGCGCAATGTTTTTGTCAGAAATTGCCAGATGGACAGTCCAAATCTTGATCGTGCTATTCGCATAAAAACCAATACCCTTCGCGGCGGATTCGTGGAAGATGTCTATGTAAAAGATCTTCAGGTTGGGCAGGTAAAAGAAGCGGTGCTAAAAATTAACACCTATTACGGTATCTATGCCAACCAGGAAGGGGAATTTATTCCTACAATTAAAAATATACTGTTAGAAAATGTGGTGGTGGAAAACGGGGGAGAATACGGTCTGCTGATTAAAGGGCGGGAGCAATCCCCGGTGCAGAATGTAAAGCTTAAAAATGTTACTATTAAAAATACAGAAACTCCGTTGCAGGTTGAAAATTGCGAACCTGTAATATTTGTAAATACTACTATTAATGGCAAAGAATACTAACCAAACCAACAACTCAATAAAATTATTTGAATCATGAAAAAAATAGCTGTTTTACCTGTTTTAGCTGCCCTTGCCCTCATTTCCTGTAATGACGGGAAGAAGGATAATAATTCTTCCGAAGAGGCTGAAGATACTTTAAAGGTAAATGATTATAATTATAATACCTATGCCGAAATTTCTGTAAAAGAAGGCGGACATTGGGAAGGCCGGGAATACATAGACGGGGAATTTAAAAATGTGGATCATCTGGAGGTGCCGGAAGAGCATACAGATCATAGTTGGTTTATAAGATATGAAGGTCCGGGTTGGGAAAATTCCCGGGTGGGTTACCGGTTATACCTGGATTGGAGAAATGCCATAGACATCTTCGGAAAAAAGGTAGATACGCTGGTATTGCCTTATGTAGGGCAGGATAACTTTGATTCTTACCATGAATCGGCTCCCTGGGGCCAGGACATTCTGAAGGCTGGAAAATCTCTGGGTATTGGGGGATATGGCAGGTACATGAACGATACCGTGGCGCATTTTAGAAATGTAGAAAATACATCTGCCCAGGTAAACAATTCTGCCAGCAATTCTTCCGTAGAAATAAATTATGAAGGCTGGAGTACAGGCAAAGATACCATAGATCTCAACTCTCAAATAACTATTTATCCTGAAGGCCGGGAAATGAAGGTAGAATTGACTCCTTCCGAAGAAATTGAAGGCCTTGCCACCGGGATTGTAAAGTTTGAGGATGTTCCTTTAATGCAGAAGGAGGGAGAAAATGGAGATTGGGCTTATATCGCCACCTATGGCACCCAAACGCTGGTAAGTGATGAAGACAAGTTAGGGATGGCCATTTTTTATAAAAAAGATGAGGTGGCCCAGCAGGTAGACGGGCCAGATGACCATCTTTTAATATTTAAGCCAACTACCGGAAAGGTGACTTATTATCTTCTTGGTGCATGGGAGCAGGAAAAAGGCGGAATTACTACAGAAGAAGACTTTGTTTCAAATCTTGATGAACTCCTACAGACATTAGATTCAAACGATAATTTACAATAAGAATGATAAATTTTCAGAAAAACGTGGGTCGTTTATTTACTATACTTTTTACCATTACATGCATTATTGGCTGTAAAGATTCAAAAGAGAAGGAGGGAGAAAAAATGGCTTCTGCAGGTCAGGAAAAAATTGTTCCTGAAGACCTTAAATGGTCTGAAAGAATGATGCAGTCTGAAATCTATCGTTTCCCCGAAGCTTCAAAACTTGACTTCAGGGAAGAACCAAAATGGAGTTATACCAATGGGCTTGTTTTAAAAGCAGCACAAGAAGTGTATGAGAAAACCGGCGATGAACGGTATTATAATTATATCTATGATTTTGCGGATACCATGGTTACCAGTGATGGGGACATAAGAACTTATAAACTGAAAGATCAGAACCTGGATATGCTAAATTCCGGGAATGTATTATTGTTTCTTTATCCAAAAACAAAAGAAGGAAGATTTCTGGAAGCTTTAAGGTTGCTAAGAAGCCAGATAGATACTCAACCTCGCACTAAAGAAGGTGGATTTTGGCATAAAGAGCGTTATACCCAGCAAATGTGGCTGGATGGCTTGTATATGGCTGAACCCTTTTATGCGCATTACACCCAAATGTTCAGCGAAGGGGAAAAGGCTAAAGAAGCTTATAATGATATTGTGCATCAATTTGACCTTATCCAGGAACATACAAAAGATGAAAAAACCGGACTGCTCTATCATGGCTGGGATTCCAGCAAACAACAAAAATGGGCAGATAAGGAAACCGGGACTTCTCCTAATTTCTGGTCCCGCGCAATGGGCTGGTATGGAATGGCTATGGTAGATGTGCTGGATTATCTTCCGGAAGATCATGAAGGTCGTGAAAAAATTGTAGACTATTTAAATGAATTTGCTGAAGCCATTACTAAAGTTCAGGATGAGGAATCCGGCCTTTGGTACCAGGTTTTGGACCAGGGGGACCGGGAAGGCAACTACCTGGAAGCTTCAGGTTCTTCCATGTTTACCTACACGCTTGCTAAGGCTGCCAAAAAAGGCTATATCCCTCAAAAATACATGGAGGTAGCTGAAAAAGGATATGAAGGGATTCTCAATAATCTTATTACTGTTGAAGATAACGGAGTGGTAAACCTTAACCAGGTTTGCGCAGTCGCCGGACTCGGGGGCGATCCCTACCGTGACGCTTCCTACGAATATTATGTAAATGAAAAGATAAGGAGCAACGATCCTAAGGGAACAGGCCCTTTTATCCTGGCCAGTCTGCAACTCAACAGATAGGAAGAAACAATAGGAATGAGAAGCTTTTTGATCATCTTTTTTTCAATGTTCGCGCTGGATAATTGCGCTCAGGAAAAATATATTTCTGAAGTATGGGTGGCAGATAATGAAGATGGCACTTATACCAATCCTATTCTGTACGCCGATTATTCCGATCCTGACGTGACAAGAGTTGGAGATGATTATTATATGACTGCTTCTAGTTTTAACGCGGCGCCGGGTTTGCCCATTTTGCATTCCAAAGACATGGTGAACTGGGAGCTTATCAATTATGCCCTCCCCAAACAGGTGCCGGAAGAAACCTTTAAAATTCCGCAGCATGGTAATGGCGTTTGGGCGCCAAGTATCCGCTCCCATAATAATGAGCTTTACATTTACTGGGGCGATCCCGACCACGGAATTTATATGGTAAAGACAAACGATCCTTACGGAAACTGGGAAGAGCCGGTACTGGTAATGGAAGGCAAAGGGCTTATAGATCCTTCTCCGCTTTGGGATGATGACGGCAAAGCTTACCTGGTGCATGCCTATGCCGGTAGCCGGGCGGGAGTAAAAAGTTTACTATCTGTAAATAAAATGAATGCTGAAGGCACCAAAGTCCTGGATGCCGGGCGCCATATTTTTGACGGGCATGACGACCAGCCCACCATAGAAGGTGCAAAATTTTATAAAAGAAACGGCTATTACTACATTTTTGCCCCTGCCGGCGGAGTGCCAACCGGCTGGCAGCTGGTACTAAGGTCAAAAAATATTTATGGGCCTTATGAAGAAAAAATTGTCCTGGAACAGGGCAGTACTAGTATTAATGGTCCGCACCAGGGCGCCTGGGTGCAAACTCCGGGGGGAGAGGACTGGTTTTACCATTTTCAGGATGTGGAAGCCTATGGCCGTATTGTGCATTTACAGCCAATGGCCTGGAAAAACGACTGGCCGGTAATGGGCGAAGATAAAGACGGCAACGGCGTTGGTGAGCCGGTAAAAACTCATCAAAAACCGGATGTAGGAAAAAGTTATACTGTAGTTACTCCGGTGGAATCTACCGAATTTGAAGGCGATAGCCTGGGATTACAATGGCAGTGGAACGCGAATCCTGAAATGGTTTGGCATGCAAAACTGCCGGGGAACGATTATCTCAGGTTGTTTTCCATTAAAACTCCTGAAGATGCTCCTAACCTCTGGATGGCTCCTAATTTGTTACTACAGAAGTTTCCTGCGCCAAATTTCACTGTCACCACAAAAATCAGCCTTTTTCCGCAGGAAGCTGAAGAAGGCAAACGTGCCGGGCTAATTATAATGGGAATGGATTATGCCACTCTCACATTAACACATGATGAAGACGGATTCATCATTAAGCAAACGCAGGCTATGGATGCCATAGATGGCAAAGAGGAAGTTGCAATCGCAGAAAAGAGGATTGATTCCAATGAAATCGTTTTTCGTGTTAAAGTGAATGCGCCAGATGCCATGTGCAGGTTTAGCTACAGCGAAGACGGGAAAAACTTTACAGAAATCGGTGAACAATTCCAGGCGCAGCCGGGTAAATGGATTGGAGCCAAGGTGGGCTTGTTTAGCGTGAGTACCCGGGAAGCCAAAAGGGGCGGTTATGCCGATGTGCAGTATTTCAGGATTACCAAATAATATTTAAAAGCAACGAATGAAAACATTCACTAAAATATTCCTGTCGGTTTTTACGCTTTTGTGCTTCGGAATTCTGACCGCGCAGGAGAATACCGATTGGCTTTATGAGGATATCGAATTTGGCATGCCCAGGATACAGGAGCCGCAATTTTCGGATTATGAAGTGAATATTCTCGATTTTGGCGCGGTGGGCGACGGACTTCAGAAAAACACTGAAGTTTTTAAAAAAGCCATTGCCGATGTTGCCGAAAATGGCGGCGGGAAAGTAATTGTGCCAAGAGGGATGTGGCTTACCGGGCCTATCCACTTCCGCAGCAATATTAATTTGCATCTTGAGGACGGGGCGCTTATCATTTTCAGCAAAGACATGAGCGATTATGAGCTTACCAAAACCAGTTTTGAGGGTTTAAATACGGTGCGCAACGAATCGCCCATTAATGCTATAGAAGTTGAAAATATTGCCATTACCGGAAAAGGCGTGATCGATGGCAGCGGCGGCGCCTGGCGGCCGGTTAAGAAAGGAAAAATGACGGCTTCCCAATGGGACGATCTGGTAGAATCCGGCGGGGTTTTATCTGAGGACGAAAAAATGTGGTTTCCTTCAGAAAGCTCAAAAAAGGGCTATAACAACACCTCCAATTTTAATGTTCCCGACCAGGTTTCAGAGGAAGAACTGCAGTCGGTCAAAGATTTCCTGCGGCCAGTGATGGTGAGCATTGTGAACAGTAAAAAGATTTTGCTGGACGGGCCTACTTTTCAGAATTCGCCCGCCTGGAACATCCATCCGCTAATGAGCGAGGATATTACCCTTCGCAATCTCACTGTCAGGAACCCCTGGTATTCGCAAAACGGCGATGGGCTTGATCTGGAATCCTGCAAAAATGTGGTGATCTATAACAATTCTTTTGATGTGGGCGATGACGCTATCTGCTTTAAATCGGGTAAAAACGAGGATGGGCGCAAACGGGGAATGCCTACCGAAAATGTTATTGTAAAGAACAATATTGTTTACCACGGGCATGGCGGCTTTGTAGTTGGCAGCGAGATGTCCGGAGGGGTGAAAAATGTGCATGTCTCCAATTGCACTTTTATGGGGACCGATGTGGGCCTTAGGTTTAAAAGCACCAGGGGTCGCGGGGGCGTGGTGGAAAATATCTATATTTCTGATATTGATATGATCAACATTCCTACGGAAGCCATCAGGTTTAACCTTTTTTACCAGGGAAATTCTCCAATTTTAGAGGAAGATGAAGATGAGGCAGATGAAGAGCGTGATGAAACTATTGTTCCTGTTACTGAAGAAACCCCTTCCTTTCGTAATATTTATATGAAGAACATAACGGCTACAAGCTCTAATACTGCAGCTTTTTTTATGGGGTTGCCGGAAATGAAGCTGGAAAATGTTCAGCTTAAAAATTCCATTTTTGAAACTGAAGAAGGGATCACGATAATTGATGCAAACAATATTGACCTCGAAAATGTAAAAATCCTTCAGAAGAACGGCCCGGCACTGGTTATCTATAATGCTGCAGACGTTCAGTTGAAGGAAATTGAATATCAGAAAAATAAAAAAGGCGCTTCGGTGCAGGTTTTAGGAAAAAGTAAAAACATAGATTTTTCAGAAAGTAAAATATCGAAAGAAGATATTCAGCAAAAAACTGCTGCTGTCCAGTCAAAAAATAAGGCGGTTAACTTTGTTGAAGTTAGTACTGCCAGCCAGTTGGTTGAAGCAATTGATGCTGCAAAACCAGGTGATTCTATTTTTGTCCATTCCGGGAATTATGCGCTAAAAGAGCGGCTTTACATAAATGATTCCGGTACTGCTTCAAAAAAAATTTATCTCATTGGTGATACTTCAGGGGAAAGGCCCATGCTGGATTTTTCAGCAATGGAAGAAAACTCTTCCCACCAGGGAATTGTGCTTAAAGCCGATAACTGGCATATTAAAGGACTTCAATTCTACAAAGCCGGCGATAACGGGCTGCACGTGAGAGGAAATAATAACCTTATTGAATTTTGCAGTTTTTCAGAATGTGCCGATACCGGCCTTCAGCTGGATGACGGGGCTTCAAATAACACCATTTTGAATTGTGATTCTTTTTTTAACGCCGATTCCAAACTGGAAAACGCAGATGGTTTCGCGGTAAAAATGGATGTTGGCTCGGGGAATAAATTTATTGGCTGCCGCGCCTGGAACAACCTGGACGATGGCTGGGACGGTTACCTTCGGGAAGCCGATAATATCAAAACCACCTACGAAAATTGCTGGGCTTTCAATAACGGTTATTTAAAGGACGGCACTAAAGGAAAAGGCGATGGAAACGGTTTTAAAACCGGCGGAAGCGATGATAAAACCCGAAAGCATAATGCCTCCTATTACCGCTGCATAGCTGTAAATAATGTTAGCGATGGGTTTGATCATAACAGTAATCGCGGGACGGTATCCATAATTAACTGCTCTGCCACCGGGAATGGCCGTAATCTTGCTTTCGCGGAAAAAAACGGGCTCGAAAAAATCACTATTATCAACAGCCTGGTTTTGGGAGAGTTAGGGAAATACAATGCCCAAATAGAAGAAGTGAAAAATAACAGCTGGCAGATGGATTTTACTGTTTCAAAGAATGATTTTGTTTCAATGGATACTTCAGAATTGGCGGCACCAAGAAAAAGCGATGGCAGCCTGCCGGATATCAATTTTATGCGTCCTGCGGAAGGAAGTAAGCTGGTAAACGCGGGCATCAGGCTGGAAAAATCTTACTCAGGAAAAGCACCGGACCTTGGGGCGCTGGAATCTGAACCAATGGAGTATTATCAGCCATGATTAAAAATTAAAAAGCCGGGTAAAAAATGAATTCAGCATTAAAATGAACTTAAAGAACCATTTAATTATACTGGTGATAATTAGCTTTTTCGCTATTCCTATTCGTGCCCAGGAGCACGAAATAAAACCCTACACCATCCAGGGAACTTATGAGAAGCTAAAAAAGGATTACCCGTTTATTAGTCCGGTGCAGCCGCTTTCTTCTGAAGATATTATTGCTGAAGAAGACGTGATTTATAAAAAAACACCTGAAAAAGATTTAAAGGCCGATGTTTATATGCCGAAGGCCGAGAATGGCCAAAAATTTCCTGCCGTTTTGCTTATCCATGGTGGCGGTTGGCTTACCGGAAGCAAGGAAAATGAGCGCGTAATGGCGCAGCACCTGGCAGATAAGGGTTATGTGGCCGTAACCGCTGCTTACCGCCTGGGAACTGAAGCTACTTACCCTACAGGTGTTCTTGATTTAAAGGACGCGGTGAAATGGATGCGGCAAAATGCGGCAGAATATCATATAAACCCTGATAAAATCGCGGTTTTGGGAGCTTCAGCAGGAGCGCAACTGGCCACATTGTTGGGCGTAACACCTGATGCTGAAATGTATAATACAGAAAATAATAATTATTCAGATAAAATTCAGGCTATAGTGAATATTGATGGAATAGTTTCTTTTATCCATCCCGAAGCAGAAGAAGGCTGGATGGCGGCCACCTGGTTTGGCGGTTCCAAAACCGAAAAACCAGAATTTTGGAAAGAGGCTTCCCCGTTGGAATATGTAGATGAAAATACCCCACCAACCTTGTTCATCAACAGTTCCTATCCCAGGTTTCACGCAGGAAGGGACGATATGACCAAAATTTTGGGGAAAAATAATATTTATTATGAAGTCCATACGCTGGAGAATTCGCCGCATTCCTTCTGGCTGATGCATCCCTGGTTTGAAGAAACGCTAAATTTAACAACGTCTTTTTTAGATAAGGTTTTGCAGAATTCCTCTTCGGCTAAAAAAGCTTACCGGGAGATCACTGTGGCACAGGATGGTTCCGGCGATTTCAGGAAAATCCAGGAGGCCGTCAATTCTACCCGCGACCTTGGACCCGGCGAAGTGATCATTTACATAAAAAATGGGACCTACAACGAAAAAATGGAAATCCCCAGCTGGAAACATCAATTGTCACTAATAGGGGAAAATAAGGATAAGACCATTATTGTCAATAGTGATTACTCCGGAAAGGTAAATCCGCAAACCGGGAAAGAACATTCCACTTTTACCTCTTACACGGTATTGGTACGCGGCGATGACATTAAAATTGAAAATCTAACTATAAAAAATGCTTCCTGCGGCGAAGGCCAGGCGGTGGCGCTGCATGTGGAAGGTGATCGGTTTGTGATTAAAAATTGCAATATTTTAGGCTGTCAGGACACCATTTACACGGCTACGGAAGGGAGCCGGCAACTTTATCTTGACTGTTATATAGAAGGCACGACCGACTTTATTTTTGGCGAAGCAACGGCTGTTTTTAAGAATTGCACAATTAAAAGTCTGCGTAATTCTTACGTTACGGCGGCGGCCACTCCCCAAAACCAGGAATTTGGGTATGTGTTCATCAATTGCAAATTGATTGCTGCGGAAGGGGTGAATGAAGTTTACCTGGGCAGGCCCTGGCGCCCTTATGCTAAAACGGTCTTTATCAATACACAATTAGGAGAACATATTGTGCCGGAAGGCTGGAATCCATGGAAAGGAGATGAAATGTTTCCAAATAAAGAAAGGACTGCTTATTATGCTGAATATAACAACTCCGGACCGGGCGCTTCTCCAAATACCCGTGTAGAATGGTCCCATCAGTTAAATGATAAGGAAGTAGAGAAATATACGCTAAAGAACATTTTCAGCAGTAAAAAGGACTGGTACTGGGCTTCAGTAAATAATAAAACCGATTTAAAATGAAAAATCTTATTCTTTGCTTTTTCATCCTTTGTTCTGTGGCAGTTTCAGTACAGCAAAAACCAACCTTATATCTTATAGGCGATTCCACCATGTCTGATAAAAAGGATCCTGAAAAAAATCCTGAACATGGCTGGGGGCAAATGCTGCCGGAGTTAATGACTTCAGATATAAATATTGAGAATCACGCTGTAAATGGCCGCAGTACGCGGAATTTTATTACTGAAGGCCGCTGGCAGGAAGTCAAAGAAAAACTGAAACCCGGAGATTTTGTATTTATTCAGTTTGGGCATAATGACCAGAAAGTGAAGGACCCGGAGCGGTACACCAATCCGTTGACACAGTATCGTGCAAATCTGGAAAAATTTGTAAAAGAAGCCAGGGAAAAAGGAGCCACTCCAATTTTAATGAGCTCCATTGTGCGAAGGAATTTTAATGAAGAAGGAACGCTTGTGGATACCCACGGGGAATATCCTTCAGTGACCCGTATGGTCGCCAAAGACCTTGAAGTGCCTTTTATCGATATGCAGCTGTTAACCGAGCAGCTGGAAATCGCTTATGGCCCTGAAGATTCGAAAAAGCTTCATCTTCACCTGGAGCCCGGAGAAGATCCCTACGAACCGGACGGCCGCCATGATGATACTCATTTATCTGAAAAAGGAGCAACTATAGTGGCAAGTCTTGCCCTTCAGGAAATTGCAAAGCAGGGCCTGGCTTTAACGGAATTTATAAAACCTGAAATTTTAAAGAGAGATTTAATAAAGAAATATTAAGAAGAAATGGGAAAGAAGATCAAATTTAACCGGCACCTAAAAATTACCATTTTAGGTATGGCATTTCTGTTTGGAATACTACAGCCGTTAGTAGCACAGGAAGGTGAAAATTTATGGGAAAAGGCACAGCACCAGGATAAAGAATGGTATGCTTCTGCCGAGGCACAGCGTATTGCAGACAATGTTTTGCTCTACCAGCATGATAATGGCGGCTGGTATAAGAATATAGACATGGCAGATGAGCTTAATTCTGCTCAAAAAGACAGCCTTAGAAAATTAAAATCTGAAAATGTGGGCACCACCATAGATAATGGTGCCACGCATACCCAGTTAAGGTATCTGTCCAAAGTTTTTGAAGCCACAGGTGAAGAAAAATATAAAAATGCTTTCCTGGATGGGGTGGATTATTTGTTGAAAGCGCAGTATGACAATGGAGGATGGCCTCAATTTTATCCAATTAAAGAGGGCTACTATGAGCATATCACATACAACGATGGGGCGATGATAGGCGTGATGGAGCTTCTGAGGAATATCGCCAAAAATAATAAACCTTACACATTTGTGGATGCCAGCCGCAGGAAGAAAGCGCAAAGAGCTATAGATAAAGGCCTTGAAGTGATTTTGGCCACCCAGGTAAAAGTAGATGGAGAACTTACCATCTGGTGCGCGCAGCATGATAAGGACGATTTTAGCCCGGCAAAAGCAAGGGCTTATGAGCTTCCGTCGCTTAGCGGAAAGGAAAGTGCGGGAATTGTAGAATATTTGCTGAAGCTGGAAAATCCTTCCAGTGAGGTGAAAAAATCAATAAGAAGTGCAGTGCAGTGGTTTGAAGCGCATAAGGTAATGGGAGAAAAAGTGGTTTGGGTAAAAGATACTACTTATGTTGAAGGTTTTGACCGGGTAGTGCTAAAGGATGCTGAAGGCGGGCCTTTGTGGGGAAGGTTTAATGATATTGAAACAGGAACCCCAATTTTTGTAGGACGTGACGGGATTATAAAAAAGCATCTTGCTGATATTGAGCAGGAGCGTCGTGTGGGTTATAATTACATAGACAATTACGCCGAAGAATTACTGAAAAAAGATTACCCGGAATGGGAGAAGAAGTATTGAAGACCATAGACCGACCGCTTCGCTGAAAGACATAAGAATAAAGACTAAAGACCGCCAGGCTGAAAGAAAAAAGACCAAAGACCGCTTTGCCGAAAGAGAAGAGAGAATAGATACTGGCCCAATAAAGATTCGTAAGCCTGGATTTTTTTGGTTCGTTTTTTCATGAATGAAAAAAATGAACAGATGTAATTAAACAAACAGTTCAAAAAGTAAAATATGCTACAGGGAAAAACTTTTTTAAAAGAAAAACAATCGGCATGGGAAGAAGCCGGAGAAGGCATTACCAGAAAGATTACAGGTCATAACAGCCAAATGATGATGGTAAAGGTGAAATTTGAAAAAGGCGCGACCGGGTATGTACATGATCATTTTCACACGCAATCTTCGTATGTTGCTTCCGGAAAGTTTAAAATCACCATAGACGGGAAGTCGGAAATCCTGGAAACAGGAGATACATTTTTCGTGCAGCCAAACTTAAAACATGGTGCAGAATGCCTGGAAGCAGGAGTTTTAATTGATGTCTTTAGTCCGGTGAGAGAAGATTTTCTGTAAGAGAGCGATATGAAAAAAGCAATTCTGGCATTTATATTCATTTTTACGGCAGGCTTTGCCATGGCGCAGGAGTTTACCAAAATATGGCCCACAGGAAAAATGCCAAATTCCAAAGGTATGCAGCTGGAACAGATTGAGGAAAACCAACGCATCACGCAGGTTTCGGAGCCTGGGTTTTATACTTTTCTTCCCGCCCCCGAAGAGAATAAAGGCGCTGCGGTTTTAATCCTGCCTTCCGGTGGTTATCATCACTTAACTTATAACTGGGGCGGTTTCCAGGTGGCAAAATGGTTTAACACGCTGGGCATTTCAGCTTTTGTGCTTAATTACCGGTTGCCCACATCTCCAGATTTAGAAGTCAGTTATAAAGGTCCTATCCAGGACGCGCAGCGAACCATGAAAATAATAAGGGCCAATGCTGAAAAATATAAAATTGATCCGGAGAAAATGGGAATTTTTGCAACTTCGGCTGGAGGACACCTGGCCAGCACTTTAGGAACACATTCCGAAGATTTTTCAGTTATTGAAAATGATACATTGAATGGATATTCTTTCAGGCCGGATTTCCTTGTTTTGGTTTCTCCTGTAATCAGTTTTGGGAAATATGCTCATGAAGGGAGCCGGGATAATTTTCTTGGTGAATCCCCTTCCGAAGAACTATTAAATAAATATTCCAATGAATTGCAGGTAACCAGCGATACCCCGCCTGCGTTTTTGGTACATGCGCAAAATGATAATGTGGTAAACCCTTTAAATAGTATTATGTTTTATGAAGCCATGATAGAAAATGGGGTAAAAGGGAGCCTGCATATTTTTCCGAAGGGGCAGCACGCAATAGGAATTGGCAATGATTCAAATTTGACAGAACTGTGGAAAGAATTATGTGAAGAATGGCTTAAAGAGGAGCAGGTAATCAAGTGAATTTACAGGACTCTTAAAAACAATTAGTAACTTATAGTTTTTGAAAACAGAAAGAATTTTATGAAAAATATATTTGAACAAAGCTGGAGGTGGTATGGGCCACAGGATCCAGTTAGCTTGAGCACCATTAAACAAGCCGGTGCAAATGGCGTAGTGACCGCCTTACATCATCTTCCCGTAGGTGAGGTGTGGACGGTTGAAGAAATAGAAAAACGCAAAAAGCTGTTGGAAGACAGCAATAAAGAGCATCCTTTCCCGCTGCACTGGAACGTAGTGGAAAGCCTACCCGTGCATGAGCACATTAAACAGGCGCGGCCGGACAGGGAAAAATATATAGAAAATTATAAGCAAAGCCTTCGTAACCTTGGAAAATGCGGGATTACCCGGGTTTGCTACAATTTTATGCCGGTGCTGGACTGGTTGCGTACCAACGTGAGGTATGAGCTGGAAGACGGCAGTACGGCGCTTCTTCATAACCTGGAAGATCTTATTGTTTTCGACTTGTTTATTCTGAAGCGTGAAAATGCTGAAGCAGATTATGATGCGGAAATGGTTGAAAAGGCCAAAGCAAAGCATGCTGAAATGAAGGAGGAAGAATTAGAGGTGCTGAAGGCAAGTTTATTAATGGCACTTCCAGGCGATAAAAAAGGTTTTACCCTTGAAAAGCTAAGAAATGGCCTGAAAGATTATGAAGGGATTTCAGCAGAAAAATTACGGGAAAATTTAGTAGAATTTTTAAAAGAAGTGGTGCCCGTAGCTGAAGAAGCCGGGGTGGTAATGGCGATTCATCCAGACGATCCGCCATGGCCGGTACTTGGGCTGCCTAGGGTGGTGAGCAAAGCTTCAGATTTGGAATATATTTTCACCGAGGTGCCGCAGAATGCGAACGGACTCACCTTTTGCAGTGGAAGTCTGGGTGCTTCAGCAAAGAATAATATGCCTGAAATTATTGAAAAATTCTTTGAACGGATTCATTTTGTGCATTTACGATCTGTTCAGCTGGAGGAAAATTCAAGATTCTATGAAGCCAATCATCTGGAAGGAAGCGCTGGAATGTACAAACTGGTAAGGAATTTTTATGAACTTCAGAAGAAAAATAACGGAAAGCCTTTACCCATGCGGCCAGACCATGGCCATGAAATGCTGGACGACCAGGGGAAACCTTTTTACCCTGGTTATTCCGCAGTAGGCAGATTGAGAGGTTTAGCCGAATTACGCGGACTCGAATTTGGAATTTTAAACACGTTGGAAAAATAATCATATAAGAATGGGAAATTTAAAGGATAAAGTAGCCGTAGTCACCGGTGGGAATGGAGTTTTAGGGGGTGCAATAGCTATGGGGCTGGCAAAAAACGGTGTGAAAGTCGGCATCATGGGCAGGAGCGAAGATACCGTGCAGGAAAAAGTACAGGAGATCAAGCAGGCCGGCGGAAAAGCTGTAGCATTGGTTGCAGATGTCCTGGATAAAGAAAAGCTTACCGCTGCCAGGGAAGCCATAGAAAAGGAATTCGGTACAGTGGATATCCTGGTGAATGCAGCGGGAGGAAACATGAAAGGCGCCACCATCACTCCGGAACAAAGCATTTTTGATCTTGACATTTCAGATTTTGATAAGGTTAGTCAGCTTAATTTCAAAGGGACGGTGCTACCCACAATTATTTTTGGAAAAGGAATGGTGGAAAAGAAGAAGGGCAGTATCATTAATATTTCTTCTATGGCCGCGCAAAGTGCTTTAACCAGAGTAATGGGCTATTCGGCCGCCAAAGCTGCCGTAGATAATTTTACGAAATGGCTGGCTGTGGAAATGGCGCAAAAATACGGCGATGGCATACGTGTAAACGCCATTGCTCCCGGCTTCTTTATTGGGGAGCAAAACAGGAGTTTGTTGCTGAATGAAGATGAAAGCCTTACCTCAAGAGGGCAAACAATAATTAATCAAACTCCCATGAACCGCTTTGGAGAACCTGAAGAATTACAGGGCGTCGCAAACTGGCTGGCAGGGGATGAGTCTTCTTTTGTTACCGGGGTTGTAGTGCCGGTAGACGGAGGATTTGGCGCTTTTAGCGGAGTATAAAAATTAGAGTATTATGGCAAGATTAGGAAAATATTCGTTCGGCACCGGAGACCGGTTTGGAAAAGAAGGAAAAGCGCAGCTTAGGGCAGTGCTTAAAATGCAGGAAAAAGGAATCAATGTTATTCCTGTGTGGAATAAATCCAACCGGGAACACTTAACCGTGGGCACTAAAGCCCCCGAAGTTAGAAAAGAGGCTGATGCAGCAGTTAAAGCACTGGAATATAAAGGGGATTATCTTGTAGATGCCGATCATATTGGTTTAAAAACAGTAGAGCCTTATCTGCCGGTAAGTGATTTTTTTACCATAGACGTTGCCGACTTTATTGGAAAAAAAGCTTCGGAAAAAGAAGAACAGCAATTTCTGCAGTTTTTTGAAAAATATCTGGGAGATTTTAAAATCCCCGGGATAGAACACAAAATAGAAATATCCAAAATGCAGCTTCAGGAAATGCTGGACAATTTCCTGCTGGCCATGCAAAAAGCCGGAGAAGTTTACCGACTTATCGCTTCAGAAAAAACAGAAGAATTTTCTACTGAAGTTTCCATAGATGAGGTGGAAAATCCTCAAACTCCTGTAGAACTGTTTTTTATTCTTGCCGCTTTGGCTTTTTATGAAGTTCCGGTAAATACCATCGCGCCCAAGTTTACCGGCGAATTCAATAAAGGGGTGGATTACCGCGGAGATCTTCAGCAGTTTGAAAAAGAATTTGAAGAAGATCTTTTAGTGCTGAAGTATGCCGTGAAAGAGTTCGGCCTTCCGCAGAACCTTAAACTCAGCGTGCATAGTGGCAGCGATAAATTTTCTATTTATCCCGTAATGCAGAAGCTTATCAAAAAACATGATGCCGGGCTTCATCTTAAAACCGCAGGCACCACCTGGCTGGAAGAATTAATTGGCCTTGCCGAAAGTGAAGGCGATGCTTTTAAATTTGCAAAAGCAATATATGCGGAAGCTTTAGAGCGTTATGATGAGCTTACCAGGGATTATGCTGAAGTACTTTCTATAGATAAAGGTAATTTGCCTTCCGCAGACGGTTTTTCCAGCGGAAAAGAATTTGCAGATGCCTTGCGCCACGATCAAAAATCAGATTCTTATAATCCCAATTTCAGGCAATTATTGCACTGCGCCTATAAATTGGCTGCTGAAAAAGACAATTTTCAGGGATTATTGGATAAACATCGCACCAAAATAGAAGAAAACGTCACTTACAATCTTTATGAACGCCATCTAAAGAATATTTTTCCTTCTTAACCAGGCATCTTAAAAGCAAAATCTATGGACAGACACATTACACTTGGAGAATTTATCATTGAAAATCAGAAGGATTTTCCATACGCCAAGGGGGAATTAAGCGCTTTGCTGAGCTCCATAAGGCTGGCTGGAAAAGTGGTTAATCAGCAAATCAACAAGGCCGGCCTGGCTGAAATTCTTGGTAAAGCCGGTAAAGAAAATGTGCAGGGTGAGGCCCAGGCCAAGCTGGATGTTATGGCAAACGAAGTATTTATTAGCACCTTGCGAAACCGTGGGGAGATTTGTGGCCTGGCTTCGGAAGAACTGGAAGATTATCTCGCTTTTGAAGATGATATTCATAAAGAAGCAAAATACATTGTCCTTATAGATCCGTTGGATGGATCTTCCAATATTGATGTGGATATTACCGTAGGCACGATTTTTAGTATTTACAGGAGAATTTCTGAAACCGGAACCACCGTGACCATGGAAGATTTTCTGCAACCCGGAAAAAACCAGGTTGCCGCAGGTTATTTAATCTACGGGACTTCTACTATTCTGGTGTACACAACCGGAAATGGTGTAAACGGATTTACTTTCGACCCGGGAATTGGTTCCTTTTTTCTTTCCCATCCACAAATTAAATTTCCTGAGAAAGGAAATATTTACTCCGTAAATGAGGGAAATTATGTGCATTTTCCTGCCGGTGTTAAAAAATATATCAAGTGGGTGCAGCAGATAGATGAACAGGATAAGCGTCCTTTTACCTCCAGATATACTGGTTCGCTGGTGGCCGATTTCCACAGGAATATGCTATTGGGTGGAATATACCTGTATCCCCAGGGTACTACTTCCCCCAACGGAAAACTTCGATTGCTTTATGAATGTAATCCTATGGCTTTTTTAACGGAACAGGCCGGCGGAAAAGCTTCAGACGGGTATAGGAGAATAATGGATTTAGAGCCCAAAGAGCTTCATGAAAGGGTTCCTTTTTTCTGCGGAAATAAGGATATGGTGGAGAAGGCTGAAGATTTTATGAAAGAAGGATAAAAGCAGCACGATTGAAAAATCTAAGTATGTGTAAGCATTAGCCTATGTTCCTAGCTCATACAAATGAACAGGAATTTGCAGTAAACCCGTATTGGAGGTATAACAATAAAAATATGGATATATTAGTAGCAGATTCATCTAAGTCTTAGTTTTAAAATATATCCAAAAATTTAATGCAGGAACAGGAAAAAGATAAAGGAAAAACGGTCACTTATGGAGAAGTGATTATGCGATTATCCCCGTCAGAAAACTGCAAATTACAGCAATCCAATAAAATAGATTTCTTTTTTGGCGGGACTGAAATGAATGTTGCCGCTTCGCTTTCCTATTTCGGTTTGAAAACACAGCAGGTGAGCAATGTCTCGAATGATCTCGTTGGAGATGCCGCTTTAGCTGCGATGAAGCAGTTTGGGATAGATGTTTCTGCAGTAAACAAGGTCGACCATCCTTTAGGATTATATTTTTTGGAAGTCGGCTCTTCCATGCGCCCCGGAAAAATTGCGTATAATCGTTTGCACGGTGCTTTTGCCAATATTAAACCGGAACAGGTGGATTGGGAAAGTGTTCTCGCCAATTGCAGTTATCTGCACTGGACAGGGATTTCTCCGGCCATTTCAGAAGGTGCTTATTTAACCTTAAAAGAAGGCCTTGAAATCGCAAATCAAAAAGGAATTACAATTACGGCAGATCCTGCCTATCGCAGCAACCTTTGGAAATATGGAAAAGACGGCCACGAAGTTCTAAAGGAACTCACCGGTCTTTCCACCATTTTTATTGGCGGGGTAAACGAGATCAATGAAATCTTGGGAACCGACTTTTCTTTTGAAGAAGAAGGTTTTATTGCCGCTGCCAAAAAGCTGATGGAGGAATGCCCTAATATTGAGAAAGTCTTCGATAAAGTAAGAACAGGAGTAAGCGCTTCCTGGCAGAAGATATACGGTAGGGCCTGGACCGGGAAAGAATATCTTACAACCGAAGAACTGGAAATTACCAGCGTGGTAGACAGGATCGGAACCGGAGATGCCTATGCGGCAGGCCTTATTTATGGGTTGCAAAACTTTGATGATAAAAAAGCCTTAGGCTTTGCCAATGCGGCATGTGCTTTAAAACATACTATTTTAGGGGATGCAAACCTGGTAAGTGTAGCAGAAGTGCTGGAAGTACTTGAGGGCAGTACCGGGGGCAGGATCAAAAGATAAGATTGAGAAAAGACCTGCAAGGTTTTTAAAACCTTGTAGGTCTTACAATAAAATACAGAGCCTGAAAAATTTGAAACGCAATCGTGCGGAATTGCTGAATTGAGAAAGTGGTTTTTCTGAGATAAGCTTAAAGTTTGAAATTGTTTTTTAAAAGATAGTTAATGGCAATATTTACTAGAATAGAAGTAGCCCAGGCTACCAAAGAAACCGGTTTAGTACCGGTGTTTTATCACAAAGACCTGGAAATTTGTAAAAAAATAGTAAAGGCCTGTTATGATGGTGGAGCCCGGGTATTTGAATTTACCAACCGGGGGGATTTTGCCCATGAAGTTTTTGGGGAACTCAATAAGTATGTTACTCAAAATCTGGAAGGGATGATATTGGGCGTAGGTTCTATCCTGGATGCCGGCACCACGGCATTATACCTTCAGTTGGGCGCGAATTTTATTGTTTCTCCTGTTGTTAATGCGGAAATGGCCAAAACCTGTAACCGCAGGAAAGTTTCGTGGATGCCGGGTTGTGGGTCGGTTACGGAGATTTCTTATGCGGAAGAACTGGGTGCTGAAGTGGTAAAGATCTTCCCGGGCAGCCAGGTGGGAGGGCCTGCTTTTGTAAAGGCGGTAAAAGGTCCGCTGCCATGGGCCAGTATCATGCCCACGGGCGGAGTAAGCCCTACGCAAGAAAACCTGAAAGAATGGTTTGATGCCGGAGTGCATTGTGTGGGGATTGGTTCTAAACTTTTTCAGAAGAAGAACGATGGAACGTATGACTTTAAAGGAATTGGTGAAAAAGTAAAAGCGACTATAGCAATTATTAAGAGCTTTGGGAGAAGCTAGGTTAATTAGTAATTTCACCTTCGGCACTTCATTTAACGTACTTTTCCGGGACTGCAAAAATTTCATAACAAAGCGGCACAAGCTGAGGTGGATTTGCGGGCAAAATTGGGATAACAAAATAGAAGATGAAAGAAAAAAGTTGTTCAGGGCTGCAGAGGTTATAGCCACCATACATTCCGCATAGCTTTCCGCAGAAAAAAAAGGAACAGAAACTGAAATTCCTGAAATATAATAAGACTGAATTATTCTTCATTTTAAATTCCTTCGGTATTTAAATTAAAAGTAATTTCACCATAAATCAGAAGTTTTTTTTACGAATTTATTAATGATTGAAGTTAAACCTTGCTTAAAATGTTTTTCAATGTGTAGGGAAGCAATATTTTTACCATCATAACAAAAAAGCAAATTATATGGCTTCATATTTAAATAAAGACGAAATAGCAGCATCATTAAAAGTGCTGGTAAAGCAATATGTGGAAGATTGTGAAAACTGCGGGCAATTATCTTCTGAATTTATTAATCTTATAAAACACAATTTTCTTGCAGAATATGTGGTTTATGATAAGGAAGCAAAAAAGGTAGAAGTAGGGATTGAAGTCCCGGATTCCACATCGGTCTATCCAGAATTAAAGGTTTACCAATTCTCCCTGAATTCTGCAGAAGAATGGGTAGCAAATTCCTGCAAAGAAGAAAGCAGCGACCTGGAATTCTATGGCAGGCTGCTTAATAATAATAAGGTTACAAACTCTGCAGATGTAGTCCTTTTGCAATAGTTCTTTAAATAATCTTAAGGAAAAGCGGCTTATAATATATAGGCCGCTTTTTATTTGCAATTTAAATCCTTTTAAGAAAATATACTCCTACTCTTATTAGCAGGAAGAGAATAAAAAGGACTTTAAATTAGAAAATTATAAAAAAGCAATATCAAAACAAGTAGTTTTTAATAACCTCATAAATAATTGTTTTATAGTGATTTGCGCTATTTTTTAAGAGAATTTTTTATTAATTTCTGCTCTCTAACTAATCAAAATTTATAAGATATGCTAGCGTATTTAGAAGAAGGGGAGATTAAAGAATCTTTAAAAAACCTTATTAAGAATTACATTAAGGAATGTGAGGAAAGCAACGAACTTTCTCAGAATTTTATCGAGCTTGTTAAACATAATTTTCTGGCTAAATATGTTTATTATAACCCTGAAAAGAAGATGGTTGAAATAGGAATAAATCGGTCTAAATCCAGAAAATCCTATCCTAAAATACAGGTTTATAATTTTCCTTTGGAACGCGCTCCGGATTGGCTGGGGGAAAAATTTAAAACCGCAAGAGGTGATTTGGAATTTTATGCCAGTCTTATAAAAAGAAATAATTTTTCAGCTTCCGGGGAGGTATTTGTTATGTAAACTCCTTTTAACCGGAATCCGGTAAATAATTAATTTCAAAATTAAATCCAAAGGCTTCACATTTCTCAAGTTCTAATTCGTAATTAATTCTGGAAGTAAGAAGCCCTCTTTTAAGACATAATAGGGGTTTTATACTTAAATTAATAGCGAATTAAGAAGGGGTTTGGTTTTATTTAATGCTTGTTTGTTGGGAGGGTAGGTAGATTTCTCTAACTTGAAAATAAAAAGTTATGGAGAAATACAAAAATCTAGATTTACAATTTATTGGAGGCGAATGGGTAAAAGGAAGCTCTAGCAAAGAAGTGGAAAATCATAATCCATATAATAATTCGGTAATTAATAAAACAATTGGGGCAAGCCAAAATGATGTGGACGCTGCACATGAAGCTGCAAAAAAAGCTGCAAAGAGCTGGGGTAAAGAGCTGCCCCAAAAAAGGGCTGAAATAATTCAAAAAGCAGTGCAGATTTTAAAGCAGCGGAAAGACGAGGTAGTGGAATGGCTAATTAAAGAAGCCGGAAGTACACGTGTAAAAGCAGAAGTGGAGGTACAGATCACGCTTGGAATTATGAATGAATCTGCTTCTTTTCCTACCCGCATGCATGGGTTTATTTTCGATTCCCTAACCCCGGGTAAAGAAAGCCGTGCCTATCGTAAACCATTGGGGGTTATTGGAATTATTAGTCCCTGGAATTTTCCGCTAAACTTATCAATGAGGTCTATCGCCCCTGCTATAGCTACAGGAAATGCCATTGTTTTAAAACCAGCTTCACAAACCCCTGTAACCGGCGCACTACTGGCAGCAAAGATTTTTGAAGAGGCAGGGCTGCCAAAAGGTGTATTTAATGTGGTGGTTGGAAGAGGATCAGAAATTGGTGATTATTTTGTGAAGCATCCAATCTCTAAATTAATTTCCTTTACAGGATCTACGCCTGTTGGGCGCAATATTGGAAAACTGGCAGGGGAAACTGTAAAACGGGTTTCTCTTGAACTCGGAGGGAACAATGTTTTTGTGGTTCTTGATGATGCCAATATTGATAATGCGGTAAATGCTGCCTTATTTGGTAAATTTATGCATCAGGGACAAATTTGTATGTCCACAAATCGCTTTTTGGTAGATGAAAAAGTGGCTGATGAATTTGTAGAAAAATTTGTAAAAAAAGCCAAAGATCTAAAAAGCGGAGATCCATCGGAAGAAGGCACTGTTATAGGTCCGCTAATTGATCATGACCAGGTGGAAAGGATTACGAAAGATTTTAACGAAAGTGTAAAACAGGGAGCAATTATAAGGACTGGTGGTAAAAGCGAAGGAAATGTTCTGGAGCCTACCATTCTGGACAATGTTAAAGACAATATGCCCATAGCTGATAAAGAAATCTTTGGCCCGGTAGCGCCAGTGATTAGATTTTCTTCTGAAGAAGAAGCCTTAGAAATTGCCAATTCCAAAGATTATGGTTTAAGTGGAGCAGTGTTTACTAAAAACACAGAACGCGGGGTGGCTTTTGCCAAGAAAATAGAAACCGGGATGATTCATATTAATGACCAAACGGTTAACGATGAACCTAATGCCCCTTTTGGAGGAGAAAAAGGTTCAGGAATAGGCCGTTTTAATGGGGATTTTATTTTAGAAGAATTTACCCGCCTGCAGTGGATTACCGTACAACATGAACCGCGGGATTACGCTCCTTTCGCATAAGATCAAATATTACATAAATGAAATTAGGCGTCAGTTTTTACTGATGCCTAATTTTTTGTGGTTATATGTTCCATGATCATCTTTGCATGAATCCTGGAATTTTCAATAAACCATTTATGGGTGTCCACACCTCCACAAATCACTCCTGCCAGGTAAACATTATTTACATTAGTTTCCATGGTTTGTGGATTGTACTGCGGGATTTTCCTTCCATCATCAGACATTTTAATTCCAATGTCTTCCAGGAACTTAAAATTAGGGCGGTAACCTGTCATTAACAGTACAAAATCGTTTTCCATGCTTTGTTTCCCCTGCGGTGTCTCTATCACCACTTCGTCTTTCCGAATTTCAAGAAGCCTGGCATTAAAATGAGCCTTGATACTACCCTCATTTATCCTGTTATCAATATCTGGCCTCACCCAATATTTAACCCGCCGTCCAATTTCAGGCTTTCTTACAATCATGGTCACTTCCCCGCCTTTGCGAAATATTTCGAGTGCAGCATCTACAGCAGAGTTACTGGCACCCACCACAACCGTTTTACGAGTGGCAAAATAATGAGGGTCATTGTAGTAATGATATACTTTTGGCAGCTCCTCTCCGGGGATGTTCAGGTAATTTGGAATGTCATAAAAGCCAGTGGCAACTATAACATTATGTGCTAAATAGGTTCCTTTTTCAGAAGTAACCTGCAAAAGTTTATTCTCTTTTTTTTCTACGGTATTAACCTTTTCAAATAAATTGATGTCCAATTGATTTGAAGTGGTAATTCTTCTGTAATATTCCAGTGCTTCCGCTTTCTTTGGTTTTGGATTATTACTGATAAAGGGGATATTATCCAGTTCCAGCTTTTCTGAAGTAGAGAAAAAAGTCATGTTGGTGGGATAATGATAAAGAGAATTTACCAGGCATCCTTTTTCCAGGATAAGGTAATCTAAATTTTTCTTTTCAGCTTCCAGGCCGCAGGCAATGCCAATAGGGCCGCCGCCAATAATAATGATATCGTAGATTTTTTCAGGAGTTGGCAAGTTGCTTGAGGTTTTTAATGGTTTCTAATTGATTTTTAGATTTAAATACAAAACTGCCTGCCACAAGCACGTCTGCCCCCGCCTGTGCCAGTTGTAAAGCATTTTCATCTGTTACCCCGCCGTCCACTTCAATAAGAGTGCCAGCATTGTTTTGAGATATTAGATCCTTAAGTTGTTTTATTTTATGAAAAGTGTTCTCAATAAAGTTTTGTCCTCCAAATCCGGGATTCACGCTCATGAGCAGGACAATATCAATATCACAAATCACATCCTTCAACAAGCTTACATTGGTATGAGGATTTATAGCCACCCCTGTTTTCATTCCTTCAGCTTTAATTAGCTGAAGACTCCTGTGAAGATGGGTGCAGGTCTCAAAATGCACGGTAAGGTGAGCTGCACCAAGTTTTGCAAATCGCTTTATATATCGGTCCGGCTCAATAATCATAAGATGAACGTCTAGCGGTTTGGTGGCATGTTGGGAAATAGCTTCAAGAACCGGCATTCCATAAGAGATATTGGGAACAAAAACACCATCCATGATGTCTATGTGAAACCAATCTGCATCACTGTTGTTCACCAGTTCAATATCCCGCTGTAAATTTCCGAAATCGGCAGCAAGAAGTGAAGGGGCGATCAATTTTTTTGTCATAGCTTTTGTTGTATTTCAACAACAAAAGTAACAAGAATAAAACTATCTATTAGAAAATATGAGTGCGTTCAACATGTTCTCTACAACTTTTTGTGAAGTGGCGTCCAGATTTTGGATACTATCCAGGTAGAATTTAAGTGCCTCTTCATTAAATTTTGTTCTTTCCGATACAAAATCGACCTCATATTCGGTAAAGGCTTCTTTTTTGATCTCTTTTTCGAATATTTTAATTAAGCTGTGGTGTCTTTTATCTTTTCTTATATTTTGAAAAAGGTCAGTTAAAATATCATGTTTTCCCTCCAGGACCTGGAAAAAATTACCTTCAGAATATAACAAAATGCCTGTAATTTGATGGCTGTTATTCCAATTTTTACTCCAGTTAAGCACTTCTTCAATATCCTCATCATTTAACTCCGGATTCGCGGTACTTACATAACATATGGCATGACTCATTTCAAAAACTTTATGGTTAGTCGTTCCGAAAATATAAAATTTTAGGAATTGTTCAAAAGGAAAAGTTCTATTTCATATTAATAGAGTTAGTAATATTTTCTAAAGTGGTCATGAAGAACCTTTTGTGAAGCACTGTAACCTCCCATTCCATGCACTCCGCCGCCGGGAGGTGTGGAAGATGAACAAATATAAACCCTTGGATCTGGAGTGGAATAGGGGGAGAGTCTGGTAACCGGCCTGTTGAACAGCTGGGTAATATCCTGGCTACCCCCGTTAATATCTCCGCCCACAAGGTTTGGATTAAAGTTTTCTAAAGCCCGAGTATTCATAGTAGATTTTGCCAGGATGCAATCTTTAAATCCAGGAGCGGCCTTTTCTATTTGCATTTCAATTTCTCTGGTGTAATCTCTTAGATTCCCATTTGGAACGTGACAATAAGCCCACGCCGTATGTTGATTGCCCGGAGCCCTAGTGGAATCAAAGATGGAATGCTGGGCAAGTAAAACATACGGATTTTTATTGGTACTGTGGTGATGTGTGGAATTTTCAGACCTTTCCAGTTCTTCCTGGCTGAACCCAAGGTGTACGGTGCCAGATTTCCTGCATTTTGGATTGGTCCAAGGGATGGGTTCACTCAGGGCCCAGTCCATTTTAAAAACTCCCGCGCCGTATTGATAGTTCTCCATTCTTCTCCGGTAAAGGGATGTAAATTTAGTTCCTTCTATTTCAAGGAGCTGTTTTGGTGTTAAATCAAACAGGTAGGCCTTTGCCTCTGGTAGATCCTTTATACTGGTCACTTTTTGATCTAAGTAGATCTCGCCATTTAAAGATTTATAGTAAGAAAGCATGGCTTCAATAAATTTGCCGGCACCTCCCTTAGGAAATGGCCAGCCATATTTATGGGCCATAGCTGTTAATACCAGACCAAAAGAAGAAGATGCAACGGCGGTTAATGGAAGGGTAGAGTGTGCTGCTGAACCATAGAAAAACACTTTTGTTTTTTCGTTTTTGAAATAATGATTAACCAGGTTATGGGCAGATGTAAAAGCCTTTATCCCAAATTTAGATAATTTAAGGGGATGCTTCGGCCACTTCAACGGGCCTAGCAGGTTGTTTTCAATTTTTGACCAGTCGTTTACAATGGGCTCAAAAAGATCTTTATATGCCTGTGCGTCTTCAGGAAATTGTGCTGCGGTCTTATCAAGATCATTGTAGCAGGAAAATGCAGAGCCGTCTGCAAATGGATGGGAATAGGGAATCTTGGGAAATATCCATTCCAGGCCATGGTTGTCCAGTGGCAATTCTCTTAGAAAAGGTGAAGCGTAGCCCAGCGGGAGAATTGCAGATCCAATGTCATGTTTAAAGCCCGGCAGGGTTACCTCTAGAGTTTTTGTGGCCCCTCCCGGAATGGACGCCTGTTCAAAAACAGCAGTTCTTAAACCTTTCTGCTGAAGTTGAATTGCTGCCGATAAACCATTTGATCCACTACCAATTATAATCGCGTCATAAGTACTATTCATTAAGGCAGCTGATTTTTATCCAGGTTACTCAAATATTCTTTAAAGGTTGTGGTGCCGTATGATTCACCAATCATGTCCCTGGTAGTAATGTACTTGAAATAATCCAGTTTGTCATGAAAATCCTCGAAGAATTTTGGCATGGCAAGCCCTGCATCTGCAACTATTTCCGGAATTTTAATGATGTTGCCGCCAATGGCTTCTTTTATCATTTCTGCCATTTCGAGCCGGGTATGTATTTTTGGCCCGCCAACTTCAATTAATTCCGGTCCGGAATCTACATAACGTATTACCACTTTGGCTAAATCTTTATGGTGTATGCTATTGGTTTTAGCGCTGCCATCTCCCACTACCGGGATCACATTACGTTTCGCCATAATGGCCAGATCATGAATTCCGGAGAAGAAACCTACCGGTCTAATAATAGTGTGCGGGATAGAAGACGCCCTTAGTTCCTGTTCAAAAAGCTTATGTGCATTGGCTACGGTATAGTCTTTATTGCTGTCTGCTCCTTTAATGGAAATGTAAACAAAGCGTTTTATATTATTCTTTTTGGCATCCTGGAGAAGGTTTTTGTTAGACTGATAATCTATCTCATAGAAGGATTCTTTGTTTGGCGTAAAAAGGCTTACACTATTGCCCAATGCCGAAACTACTGTATCTATTCCTGCTGAAATATTTTCAATTTTAGCAGGTTCTTTGCTGGCATCGGCCTGCCATATATCATTGCAGTATGGGGCAAGTTTTTTTGCTCCTTCATCAGATCTGGTAAGTACTCTAAGTTCATATCCCTTCTCGCTCATGAATTTTACAATTTCAAAGCCCAGGGCACCGGATGCCCCTGCGACTAAAATTTTCTTCCTTTCTTCCATATTGGCAATTTTAGAGGAAAAAATACATAGAAATTGTAGAAAAAATAAACAGAATGAAGTTGATTAACACATGTTTAGCTTGTGTTGAAGTTACAAAAAGGAATATGCTTAAAAGAAAAAACCCCGGTCATCACTCCGGGGTCATTCATCAATCAAAAAACGAACAGTTATTTTCATACCGGTCATCACTCCGGCACTAAACTGTTGTCATCTTAAATATCTTATCCTAAGTATGTTTTAAGAATCTTACTTCTGGAAGTATGTTTTAATCTTCTTATGGCTTTTTCTTTAATTTGCCTAACCCTTTCACGTGTAAGATCAAAAGTCTCGCCAATCTCTTCCAAAGTCATAGGATGTTGATCTCCCAGGCCAAAATAAAGTCGAATTACATCGGCTTCACGCGGAGTTAAAGTTTCCAAAGCCCTCTCAATCTCGGTTCTAAGGGACTCATGTAGTAATTCTTTGTCAGGATTTGGAGATTCCCCACTACGCAATACATCGTAAAGGTTGGAATCTTCACCTTCCACTAAAGGAGCATCCATAGATACATGACGACCGGAATTTTTCATAGATTCCTTAACGTCATTAATGGTCATGTCCAGTTCTTTGGCGATTTCTTCCGCACTCGGTGGGCGTTCGTGAGATTGCTCTAAGAAAGCAAAAGTTTTATTGATCTTGTTAATAGAACCAATCTTGTTCAACGGTAAACGCACAATTCGGGATTGCTCGGCAAGGGCCTGCAATATCGATTGGCGAATCCACCATACCGCGTAAGAAATGAATTTAAAACCTCGTGTTTCGTCAAAACGTTTCGCAGCTTTAATCAGTCCTAAATTACCTTCATTAATAAGGTCGGGCAGTGTTAATCCCTGATTTTGATATTGTTTTGCAACCGAAACCACAAAACGTAAATTCGCTTTGGTCAATTTTTCCAAAGCACGGTTATCACCCGCCTTTATTCGCTGAGCCAATTCCACCTCTTCATCGGCAGTAATTAAATCAACTTTACCAATTTCTTGCAAATACTTATCCAGCGAGGCAGTTTCACGATTTGTAACCTGCTTCGTAATTTTAAGTTGTCTCATCTATCTTCTCCTTGGATTTTAATATGAATAGCTCTTGTATTTGTTTATACGTAAGGAGTAGTCGTAATGTTACAAAAAAACTTAAAAATTTTTTATTGGCGTTGCCCTTCGGGCCGGGCTTTTCGCTACAAGTCCTCGCTGCCTGCAGCAGCTGTGGGCTTTTCGCTGCAATCCCTAACGCAAAGATTTTAAAGTTGAAAGTGAAAAGATTTAAAAATAGACCCTAGACTATAGTTCGGAGTTCATAGTTGGGGAATGGGATATTGCTGTTTGGTGAAAATTGTTATTTCCAGGCCTTATTCAAATGTCTTTTGAATGTCCGAAGTTTTAGTTCGGAGTAAGGGGAATGCCGGTTTTCTGCAGGCGAAATCTGCCATTTGAAATCTCTCAAAATATAAAAATATCCATTCAAAATTCAACATTTAGAATAAATCCGCTCCCCAACACTTTAAGAAGTGGGCGAAGGCCGGGATGATTGAAGTAAACAATAGTTTTTAGTTCGGAATTCGGGAAAAGCCGGTTTTGCCAGCTGGGAATTACCATTTTAGTGGTCTCATTCAAAATTCAAAATTTCTAATCCAAAATTTTATAAAGGTTTCCTCTGTGCTGAAAATTGCCGTTTCGGCTTGTCTTTCAAAATTCAACATTTTTAAATAAAAATGCCCCTAAATTTCTTCAGAGGCATATAATACTACACTATAAAATCCGGAAATTAATCGTCTTTTCTACGATCTCTTCCACGATCATTTCTTCCGCCACGGTTGTCCCTGGAGCCTCTGTTGTCACGACCCCTGTCGTTACGGTCATTATCTCTTGGGGGCCTGGCCTGGTATCCTTCCGGTTTATCAAGAAGTGCCTTACGGGAAACCTTCTCTTTTCTTGTTTTTGGATCTATACCAAAATATTTCACATCTATAACATCACCAATATTTAAAACATCTGTAACATTATCTGTACGTTCCCACGCAAGTTCAGAAATATGCAGTAAAACTTCGTTACCAGGGGCATCTAAATATTCCACCACTGCACCAAAATCCAATACTTTTATCACTTTCACTTCGTAAACGCTACCTTTTTCAGGTTTAAAAGTAATAGATTCGATTTTAGCAAGTACCTTATCAATGCCTTCCTGTTGTGTTCCAAGAATTTCAACAATTCCTTCTTCAGTAACAGGATCTTCGTTAATAACGATCTCTGTTTTAGTTTCTTTTTGTAGCTCCTGAATAACTTTTCCTCCCGGTCCAATTAAAGCTCCAATAAATTCATTAGGAATTCTTCTGGTGATAATTTTTGGAGAATGTGCTTTTACATTTTCGTTTGGCTGCGCAATGGTGTCAGTCAGTTTTTCAAGAATATGAAGTCTTCCTTCGCGGGCTTGTTTTAAAGCTTTTACTAAAATTTCATAGGAAAGACCTTTAATTTTAATATCCATCTGGCAGGCAGTAATCCCGTCTGCGGTTCCGGTTACTTTAAAGTCCATATCCCCAAGGTGATCTTCATCTCCAAGAATATCAGAAAGTACAGCGAAATCTTCCCCCTGGGAAATTAATCCCATCGCGATACCTGAAACAGGTTTTTTAAGCTGCACCCCAGAATCCATCAATGCCATTGTCCCCGCACAAACGGTAGCCATAGAAGACGATCCATTAGATTCCAAAACTTCAGAAACCACACGTACAGTATAAGGACAATCTGCAGGGATCATTCCTTTAAGCGCTCTTTGTGCCAGATTTCCATGGCCAATCTCGCGTCTTGAAGTACCTCTTATTGGGTAAGCTTCTCCGGTTGAAAATGGAGGAAAGTTATAATGTAAATAAAAGGTCTCTTCTCCCTGTTGGGTAGGTAAATCTACCTGGTTTGCTTCTCTTGAAGTTCCCAAAGTAACTGTTGCCAGCGCCTGTGTTTCTCCTCTTGTAAATATTGCTGAGCCATGAGTGGAAGGTAAATAATCTACCTCACACCATATTGGACGAATTTCGTTAGTCTTTCTTCCGTCCAGCCGGATTCCCTCTTTTAAGGTAAGGTCTCTCACGGCAGCCTTATGGGCCTTGTTAAAATAATTGCTAACAAGCGCAAGGTTTTCTTCCAGTTCTTCTTCAGTAAACAAGGCTTTTACTTCTTCTTTTAATTCTGAAAAAGCTTCAGAACGTTCTTTCTTCCCAAGCCCCTGTTTGGCGATATCATAAGCCTTTTGGTAAGTGGCCTCATGAACTTTTTTCTCAAGACTTTCGTCTTCTCTTGCAGTTTCGTATTCCCGGGTTTCTTTTTTACCAAATGCTTCGGCAAGCCTAACCTGTGCCTCACATTGTTTTTTAATTGCCTCGTGCGCAAATTTAATGGCCTCAGCCATTTCTTCTTCTGAACACTCATCAAACTGGCCCTCAACCATCATCACAGAATCTGCAGAAGCTCCCACCATAATATCCATATCTGCTTCTTTCAAAGCTTCACGGCTAGGGTTCAGTATAAATTCTCCATTTATTCTGGCTACTCTTGCTTCAGAAATAGGTGTTTCAAAAGGAATGTCAGATAATTGAATGGCTGCAGAAGCGGCAAGTCCTGCCAGTGCATCTGGCATCACCTCGTCGTCATGAGACATCAACTGGATCATCACCTGTGTTTCAAATTTGTAATCTTTAGGGAAAAGCGGGCGCAATACGCGGTCTACCAGTCTCATCACTAAAATTTCCTCGCTGCTTGGGCGAGCTTCCCTCTTAAAGTAACCACCCGGGAAAAGTCCTGCTGCCGCAAATTTTTCACGATAATCTAAGGTTAAAGGAAAGAAATCCATAGTGGTGGGAGTATAAGAAGATACCACGGTACAAAGTAGCATGGCATTTCCCATTTGTACAACAACCGACCCATGGGCCTGTTTTGCCAGTTTTCCGGTTTCGATGGAGATTTCTCTTCCGTCTCCAAGATCGATAACCTCTTTAAATGTCTTTGGAATCATAATGTTTTTTGAATTCTATATTATCCGGGATAAAGCCGGGATAATGTTAAACAATGGTCTCCGCCTTGCCCGGGCGGCCGGGATGTGATGTGTTGTTGTGTTGTGAAGTTAAGATAGACCAATGAAAAACTACCTCCTTACTTTCGCGATGAGGTGACAATTTGTAAATGTAAAAATGATGTTAGTATCACTTTCAATATATAAAAAAGGGGCGAAAAACGCCCCTGAAATTTATTTTCTTAATCCTAATTCCTGAATGATCGCACGATATCTCATGATATCTTTCTTCATCAGGTAATCAAGTAAACTTCTTCTTTTACCTACAAGCATAACAAGTGAACGCTCAGAATTATAATCTTTACGATTTCTCTTTAGGTGCTCAGAAAGGTGAGCTATACGGTAAGTGAATAGGGCAATTTGACCTTCGGCAGAACCCGTATCATTTTTACTCTGACCGTGTTTTTCGAAGATTTCTTCTTTTTTCTCTTTACTTAAATACATTCCAATATTAATTTTAATGATTTTTATGTATTGATAGTTTTTCTATCAGGCGGCAAATATACTACTTTAAAAATTATTACCTATAGATTACTGCAATTTTTAAATTAAGCTCTTACAGGCTGATTTTGAATAAGATCCAGGTAAAGGTTAATATGGTCTTTAAGCTCTGATCTTTTTACGATAAAATCCAGGAAACCATGTTCTTTTAAAAACTCGGCAGTCTGGAAGTCTTTAGGAAGGTCTTTTCCTGTAGTGTCTTTTACCACCCGCGGGCCGGCAAAACCAATTAGTGCGCCAGGTTCAGAAATATTAATGTCTCCCAGCATTGCAAAAGAAGCAGTGGTTCCTCCGGTGGTTGGATCTGTAGCTAAAGAGATATAAGGTATTTTCGCATCAGCCAGTTGTGCCAGCCTTACTGAAGTTTTAGCCATTTGCATTAAGGATAGTGCGGCTTCCATCATTCTTGCTCCCCCAGATTTTGAAATAATCATAAATGGAATTTTATGTTTAAGGGAATAGCCTGCGGCACGTGCAATTTTTTCCCCAACAACAGATCCCATAGAGCCTCCAATAAACCTAAAGTCCATACAGGCAATTACCAGGTCTTTGCCTTTGGATTTTCCAACTGCTGTGCGAACGGCGTCATTAAGGCCGGTTTTCTCCTGAGCGGCTTTTAATCTTTCAGAGTATTTTTTGGTGTCGGTAAACTCCAGCGGGTCTTTAGAGGTAATATTTTTGTCCAGTTCCTCAAATTCATTGTTGTCAAAGAGGATCTTAAAATATTCATTACTTCCAATCCTTACGTGGTATCCGTCCTCAGGACTTACATAGAAATTGCTTTCCAGTTGCTCTGCATCTACAATTTTTCCTGTAGGGGATTTATACCATAAACCTTTTGGTACGTCTTTTTTCTCTTCAGTTGGAGTTTGAATCCCTTTTTGTGTTCTCTTAAACCAAGCCATAGCTTTTAATTTTAATCTTCCGGGGCTGCATCGTCAACCGGAAAGTTTGGTCAAAAAAATAGCTGAAGTAGCTTTTAGTACTTCAGCTATTGTTAAAATTCTAGTTATAAAGTATTGATATTGTTTAAATCTTCGAAGGCTTTTTTAAGACGGGCCTTAAAAGTCAATTCTCCTTCTCTTACCCAAACTCTTGGATCGTAATGTTTCTTATTAGGTACATCTGCTCCTTCAGGATTTCCTATTTGTGCGGCAAGATAATCTTTCTTCTTGCCCATATAATCTCGAATTCCTTCAAGATAAGCATATTGAAGATCGGTGTCTATATTCATTTTAATTACCCCATATCCAATTCCCTCACGAATTTCTTCAACCGTAGAACCACTTCCGCCATGGAAAACAAAATCGATATGATTTTCTTTTAACCCATATTTTTCAGAAACAAATTCCTGTGAATTTTTAAGGATAACAGGAGTTAGTTTTACATTTCCTGGCTTGTATACTCCGTGAACATTTCCAAAGGCAGCTGCAATAGTAAATTGCGGGCTCACTTTGCTTAGTTCTTCATAAGCATAAGCTACTTCCTCAGGCTGGGTGTATAATTTGGAAGAATCTATCCCTGTATTATCCACGCCGTCTTCTTCGCCACCGGTAACGCCCAGTTCAATTTCCAGCGTCATGCCCATTTTGCTCATTCTTTCCAGATACTTTTTACAAAGCTTAATATTTTCTTCAATAGGCTCTTCAGAAAGGTCAATCATGTGCGAGCTGTAAAGGGGCTTTCCAAAATGCTCATAATGTTTTTCGCTGGCATCCAACAGCCCGTCAATCCAGGGCAATAATTTTTTTGCGCAGTGGTCTGTATGCAGGATTACGGTTGCCCCGTAAGCTTTTGCCAGTTCATGAATATGTTTTGCGCCGGCTACGGCACCTGCAACTGCAGCTTTCTGATTTTCATTAGAAAGGCCTTTCCCGGCGTTAAATTGGGCACCTCCATTGGAAAACTGAATGATTACAGGAGCATTTAATTCTGCCGCGGTTTCCATTACCGCATTGGCACTACTGGAACCAATAATGTTCACAGCAGGAAGGGCAAAGCCTTTTTCCTTAGCATATTTAAAGATTTCCTGAACTTCTTTTCCCGTGGCTACGCCTGGTTTAATGTTATGACTCATAATTTTAGTTAATTAGGCTTACAAAAATAAGAAAATAAGTTGGCTTAAAAAGGATAATTGATGCCTACATTGTAAACGGCATGATTGAAGTTATAGTTTTTAAACCACCTGTTACCTGCAGGAAGCGCGGGATTATAGGTTTTAAAGCCTATATCGAACCTTAAAACAAAGAAACTAAAGTCGTATCTAAGGCCAAATCCGCTGCCTACAGCTATTTCATCAAGGTCTGCCAGAGAGGTGAAGGTGGAAGCTTCATCTTCAACAATATCCAGTACATTCCAAATGTTCCCCACGTCTACAAAAAATGCGCTGTTCAATGCGCCAAATAGATTATAGCGGTATTCAAAATTAAAGGCCAGCTTCATATTAGCTTCATTAAATTCGCTTCTGCCACCGCTGCCGCCCGGCCCCAGGTCGTAAGCCTGCCATGCGCGGTTATCGTTAGGGCCTCCCGCAAAAAAACTGCGGGTAAAGGGGATGCTGTTGGCATTCCCGTAAGGAATGGCAATCCCTCCAAAAGCCCTCAAAGCAAAAATATTATCATGGCCTAAATCCCAGTGTTTTATAAAATCTACTTCCGGCTTTACATATTGCGAAAAAGCCACGCCCAGCATTTCGTAATTTCCATTCTCGTTTTTTGCAGCTCCTGTTATTCCTGCCACAGCCGAGAGAACATTGCCCGCGGTTTCTATTTTAAAGCGTAAACGGGAAAATTCTTCATCATATAAATTTTCCTTGGTGTTCCATAAATAGGTGAAGTTGCTGGCAAATATAAGGTTGTTCTCTGTTAATCTTCTTTTTCGTTCCCTGATGTTAATTACGTTTTGCCGCTGGTTATTGGTTAGGCCACTGGTGGTATTATCGTTATTGTTCACGGCCTCAATAAAATTCTCAGCCCCGGTGGGGATGGTCAGTTGTCCGCTGGTGTTTAAAAACAAAGGATCGGTAACCACGTTTGGCGATTGTACAATCTCATTCAACTCACTGTAGGAGTTGCGGTAAACGTTAAAGTAGTTGGCGGTATTCAGGTTACGGACGTATTGTACATTTATAAGATCCAGCCGGTTAGAAACCTGCCGGGAAGGGGTCCATTTATAATTAAGGGTAGAAGAAAAATTTTGCTTATCCAGCCCTATATTATTCTGGGTGCTTAAACCAAGGTTAAGGGTGGTGAATGGCGCCATATATTTAGGGATGAGCTTTTCGGTTTCAAAGGGAAGAAAAATTCGGGGGAAGATGAGATTTACATCTGCCCCAATTTCAGAAATGTCAAAAAAACGGTCTTCATCCCTGCTTGCCGCAGCATCTGTGGAGGAGCCTATGCTTCCACGTGCAGAAATTTCAAGATTCTCGGCACCGCCAAAAATATTCCTTATAAGCAGGGAACCTCCAAAACCTATCCCGAATTTTTGAATGTTGCTTTGGGAAATGTCAAAATCAAAACCCAGGGAATATTTTTGCTGTGGGGTTAAAAAGATATTTGCCACAAGAGCAGTATTGGTGGAATCTGCTGGATCTGGGGTGTACTGGATATTTGGGTATTTAAAGACTCTAAGGGAATTCAGCCGGCTATAGGTACGTGTCCTGGCAAGGTCACTGTAAATTCGCCCCGGCCGGATAAATACAGCGTCTATAATGGCTTTTGGCTTATATTCCATTTCACCAAAACTGTAGATGGTAAAATTACCAACCTGGGCACTGTCCGTTACTGGTTCATTTCGGTTGGCGTAGGTGTAGTCTGTAAAAACATTAACCTTGCTTATTTCATGTATTTTAAAGGGCACCCGGTAAGTGGAATCCCCCTGGCTGACCTGCTGATTATTGATAATTATTGTAGTGTTAACCTTGTGGTTCGTATCTATGGTATCGGCATCAAAACTAAGGTATTCCTGTTCAAAATTATAGACGCCATTGTTCCTGAAAAGCTGGGTAAGCCGGTCCCTTTCAGCATTAAAATCTAAAGTCCTGTACTGCTGGTTTTTTTTTATTTCAGATTCGGCACGATGGGTTTCATAGATTGAATCCAGCACCGGGGAATCTATATCGGTTTTAACAGAATCTACAATATAAGGTTTGTGGGTAGTTACATAATATTCAACCTGGGCCCTTTTTTCTTTTTTTTCCGAAGGGATAATATTATAATCGGTTTCCACATTAAACCAGCCATTGTTCCAGTACCAGGACTGAAGACGGTTAACAGATTTTTGGGTTTCCTCTTCATTTACAATTACAGGTGCTTCCCCAGTCCTTTTTAACCATTGATTAAATTCTACCCGGGAGTTAATATATTTGTCCAGCTGTTTTCTGGATAAAACTGCTTTTAATCTCTCCCTAGTTTGGGCATCCTGCAGTAAATTTGTGGTTAAGATAGAATCTATGTTGGGACGGGCAAGATTATAAAAATGAAGCTGAAGAGGTACTCCCAGAAATCTGGAATTTGGCTCCTGGTATAGCTGGTTGTAGATCCTGTTTTCTTTTATTTCCTCACCATTTAAAAATATACTGTTTTTGGTAAGTAGAGCTTCACCGGGTTCCACGCGTTTTACAGCATTACAGGAAACAAAGAGGTATAAGGTTAGTAAAAATAATGATATTTTTGCTGGGAGCTGTTTCAAATAGAGTTCATTAAAGTCTCAAAAATACATCTTTTGTATGGTTAGTAAAAACCAAATAAAGTTAATTAAAAGCCTCTCTCAAAAAAAGCAGAGACGGGCACACTCCCTCTTTGTAGCTGAAGGTAAAAAGACCATTTTAGAACTTTTAAATTCAAGCCTGGAACTAAACATGCTCTATTCTGAAGATGCCATTTTTGAGGTTTCTCCTGATAAATTTCTGAAATTGGAAAAAGGAGAATTAAAGAAAATTAGTTTCCTTAAAACCCCACAGAGTGCGCTTGCTTTATTCCGGATTCCTGAGCTTCCCATTCCCAATTATAATGGGGTGGTCCTGGTACTGGACGGGGTAAGGGACCCAGGGAACCTGGGAACAATTATCAGGCTTTGTGACTGGTTTGGAATAGCACAGCTGGTGTGTAGTGAAGATACGGTGGATTGTTATAACCCAAAAGTAGTACAGGCAACTATGGGGTCTATTGCCAGGATAAAAATTTCTTATGTAGATTTAAATGAATATCTAAGCGCGAGGCCGCAGGATCTCCCGGTTTTTGGAACTTTTATGAATGGTAAAAATATTTATGCAAATCCACTTCCGCAGAGGGCTATCCTTATTATGGGGAATGAAGCCAATGGAATTTCACCTGAGGTGGAAAATCTGGTAACAAAAAGGCTGGGCATCCCGCAATTTGGAAAGGACGCTTCTACCGAAAGTTTAAATGTGGCCACTGCGACTGCAATTTGCCTGAGTGAATTTAAGAGAACAGTATTTACTGAAAAGTGAAATTTAGGAAAATTGCCCTCGAACTCATTTTTTCCACATTTCCTGTATAGATGCTGTTGGGACTTTCATCCCGCACCAATTCGTCATTTATGGCAAATACGCCTCTTATGCTGGGTGTGAGTTTGAAATAATAAAGGTAAAGGTCTATTCCAAAGCCAAGTTCGTAGTAATAGGTGTTGGTCTTCATCCTAAACTGTCCCACGCTGTTATCATCAGGGTTGTTTTCGTTGCTGGAAAGATTTACTGAAGTGGAAAGTCCCCCAACTACAAAAGGCTTAAAATTATTTAACCGGTTTGCTGAGAATTTTAAAAGCAAGGGAATGTGAACATAAGTAGCGTTAATTTCCCTGAAGGTGGCGGCATCTGCTTTTATGGCCTGGAATCCTCGGGAATTAAAACTCACGCCCGGTTCCAGTCTTAAGTCCAGGTTGTTATTTAGCCTTAAATTTCCTACAAGACCCACGTTAAAACCAATTCGTCTTTCTACCCTAAAGTCCTGCCCGGTAACCGGGCTGGGGTTGTATTCTTTATAGTCAAAATTAAAATCGTAGCTGTTAAATCCCAGGAAGTATCCCCATGACCAGCGCTGTTGATCAAAATTTTCATTATTCAGCACCTGCTCTCCTGAAAATAACTGCGCCTGTGAAAATTGGCAGCAGCATAAGAAAAAAGTGATAATAAAAAGGTTTTTCATCTATATCTATATAAATTTTTTACCGCATAAAGACTTTTAAAATGCCGGTTATTAAATTTCCAGCATGTCTAAAGACAGGGATTATTTTGATGCAGCATAAATAGTGGCCACCCCAAAAGTTTGCGGTTTGTCTTCTACGTTTATAAACCCGTTTTTTTCTAAAATATTGTTGAAGGCTTTCCCATAAGGAAAACTGGCGGCGCTTTTACTTAAATAGGAGTAGGCATCCCTGTCTTTGGAAAATAATTTCCCAATAAGTGGTAAAACCATATTACTGTATAATTTATATCCCTGTTTAAAAGGAAATTTCTCGGGTACTGAAGTTTCCAGTACTACAAAAATTCCTCCAGGGGAAAGCACTCGGTAAATTTCAGCTAAGCCTTTATCCAGATTTTCAAAATTACGGACTCCAAAGGCAACGGTAATGGCATCAAAAGAATTATCTTCAAAAGGCAGTGCTTCAGAATCTCCCTGTACCATTTCAATTTTCTTTTGCAGATTTTTTTTAGCTATTTTCTTTCGCCCAACAGAAAGCATACCTTCAGATAAATCCAGGCCTACAATTTTATTAGCCCCGGTATTTGTCATTTTTATAGCCAGGTCTCCGGTGCCGGTGGCAATATCTAAAATGGTTTCTGGGTTATTGTTTTCTACAAGAGCCACTACTTTTCTTCTCCATTTCTCATCTGTTCCCAGGGAGATTACCCGGTTTAGGCCGTCATAATTTCCAGAAATTTTATCAAACATCTGCTCTACCTGCTTCTTTTTATTGAGGGTGGAGCCTTTATATGGAGTAATTTTCTTACTCATTTCAAATTTTTTTTCAAAGATACATGTTATAGGCTAACTGCCTTCTTTCCAAAGGATTTTTTGTTCGTGGAAGCCCATGTTTTTAGTTAGTTTAAAATAAGTTACCTTTGCTAATTCTTTACAATTTCAAGTTGTTATATGAAAATAATTATCGCTGGAGCAGGTGAAGTAGGCTTTCATCTGGCAAAATTACTCTCGTATGAATCTCAGGATATTACCTTGCTAGATACCAACCGGGACAATCTCCAGTATGCAGATACTCATTTGGATATAAGAACAATTAAAGGAGATGCCACTTCTATAGCAATACTTAAAGATGCTCATGTAAAATATGCCGATATGGTGATTGGGGTAACTTCAAGTGAGGCTACAAATATTACCGTATGTGTCCTGGCGAAACAGTTAGGAGCAAAGCGCACCATCGCGCGTATCTCCAATACCGAATTTCTTGATAATAAGGAAGAAATAGGTTTTGTGAAATTTGGAATAGATGAACTTATCTCTCCCGAAGCCCTGGCGGCGAGGGAAATTGAGCTGTTGCTTAATCAATCTGCTTTTAATGACAGCTACGAGTTTGAAAATGGAGCGCTAACCATGATAGGCTTGAACCTCTCCCGGAATGCCCTATTTGTGGGAAAAACAGTAAAGGAGGCTGCTGAAATTTTTCCGGAACTAAATTTTGTTCCCATTGCCATTCAGCGGTTTGGCACCCAGTATACTTTAATCCCAAGAGGCGATACGCAGTTTAAGGAAGGAGACCAGGTTTATTTTGTGACCCTGGAAAGTGGGGTGGAAGAACTTTACAAGTTAACAGGAAAAGTAAAACAGGATATCAAAAATGTGATGATTCTTGGAGGCAGCAAAATTGGGCGTAAAACCGCTATGGACCTTACGCGGAACAATTTTAATGTAAAGCTGGTGGAAACCAATAAGGAAAAAGCTTACGACCTTGCAGATGAACTGCCACGCACCCTTATTATTAATGGGGATGGCAGGAATGTGGAGCTGCTGGAAGAGGAAAACATCCATGATATGGATGCTTTTATTGCAGTTACGGGAAATTCAGAAACCAATATCATGTCCTGCCTGGTGGCCAAATCAAAAAGTGTAAAAAAGACTATTTCTTTGGTGGAGAATATGGATTATTTTCAGCTAAGCCATTCTATAGGTATAGATACCCTTATCAATAAAAAACTGCTGGCAGCAAACAATATTTTTAGGTATATACGCAAAGGCGAAGTGGTTGCCATGACGAAGCTGAACAACATGAATGCTGAGCTTCTGGAATTTATAGTTAAACCAAATTCCCAGGTAACCAACAAAAAAATAAAAGATATCGAATTTCCCAGGTCTGCAATTATTGGCGGCATAATAAGAAATGGAGAAGGCATTATTGCCCTGGGGGAATTCCTGATAAAATCTGGAGACCGTATTGTTGTTTGCTGTCTCCCGCGTTCTATTAATAAGGTGGAAAAACTTTTCCTGTAATGCCAAGATTAAACTACCAGATCATCCTGCATGTAATGGGCTTGCTGTTGTTGTGCAATGGCGGGTTTATGCTTACTGCCGTACTTATAAGCTGGTTTTATGAAGATGGCGCGACCATGCAAATTTCCATTGCGGCCTTAGTAACCTTATTTGTAGGAACGCTTTTAATGTTTAGCACCCGCGGCCACCGCAAAGAAGTAAAGAAGCGGGAAGGGTATATAATTGTAACCTTTGGATGGATCTTCATGGCTTTAAGCGGAACTTTACCGTATGTAATAAGTGGTTCTATTCCGGGTTTTACCAATGCTTTTTTTGAAACCATGTCTGGCTACACTACCACCGGGGCTTCTATTCTTAACGATATAGAAGTAGTGCCAGAAGGGATTCTTTTCTGGCGAAGCCTTACCCACTGGATAGGCGGAATGGGAATTATAGTGCTGGCTATAGCCATCCTGCCATTACTGGGGATAGGAGGGATGCAGCTTTTTGCCGCCGAAGCACCCGGCCCTAGTGCAGATAAACTGAAGCCGCGTATTACCGATACCGCAAAAAGGCTATGGCTCATTTATGTGAGCTATACTGCAGCAGAAACTATATTGTTAAGTGCTGCTGGAATGAGCTTTTTTGATGCGATTAACCATGCTATGAGTACCTTAAGTACTGGCGGTTTTTCTACAAAAAATGCGAGTATGGCCTATTGGAATGATGAGCCAATTATTCAATATATCATCATCCTGTTTATGTTTTTAGCCGGGAGTAATTTTGTGCTCAGTTATTTTAGTTTTAAAGGCAGGATACAGCGGGTATTGCATGATGATGAATTTAAATGGTATTTTATTTTTATTGCGGTTTTTACTATAATTTCTTCTGTTATTGTTTACCTGGAGGCAAATGTAGAACTGTCCTCCATAGATCATCCCATGGTCTGGGGTGAGGCTGAAAGTGCGTTCCGCCATTCACTTTTCCAGGTTTTAACGGTTATTACCACTACTGGATTTGTTTCGGCAGATTATACCATGTGGACCCCATTTCTCACCATTTTCTTCTTCGGAATGTTCTTCCTGGGTGGTTCTGCCGGATCTACGGCGGGTGGAGTAAAGGTAATGCGGCACATTATCATGATTAGGAACGGGATAATTGAATTTAAAAGAACCCTTCACCCCAATGCCATACTGCCGGTAAGGTTTAATAAAAAATCTGTTAGTAAAGAAATCGTATTTAATATCTTAGGATTTTTTATACTTTATATGCTTGCTTTTATTATAGGGTCTGTAGTACTTGCTGCGCTGGATCTTGATTTTGAGACCGCTATTGGCGGTGCGGCGTCTTCTTTAGGGAACATAGGGCCAGCTTTTGGTGCTTTAAGCCCCGTGAATAATTTTGATTTGCTGCCTGCTTTTGGAAAATGGTGGTGCGCATTCCTTATGCTTATTGGCCGACTGGAGCTGTTTACAGTGCTTATTATTCTTACTCCGTTCTTCTGGAGAAACCGGTAGTTTTCTTAGGTAAGGTGGGAAAGAGGAAAAGAATTAAAGAGAAAGAAATAAAATAGAGGAAATTCTTTATTAAGAAAACAATTCATTGCTCCTCTCTAAAATAGATAAAGCCTAGGGAGGCGATGTAAATCCTTTTTCATTTCAGCAGATTTAAAAAAATTTTTAAGGCTGAAATACCTTTGGCTGCGCTCCAGGAGTCAATAAATTGTAGATATTCCGAAAGAATTTAAAAAAATAAACCTCACAGGTCTTTGAGAAATGTGAGGTTTATAACTATCAGGTTTTCTACTTTTTATGCTTCAGAAAGCGCTGCTTTAATCCTTTTCATGGCTTCTTCAATTTTAGATTCGCTGGCTGCATAAGAAATTCTTATACAATCTGCATTTCCAAAAGCATCGCCGGTGACTGTGGCCACAAGGGCTTCTTCTAAAAGGAACATGGAAAAATCTGTGGCATTTTCAATTTTATGACCTTTAATCGTTTTTCCGAAGAAAGCCGAAATATTAGGAAATACATAAAAGGCTCCTTGTGGTTCCGGTGTTATAAAGCCGTCTATTTCGTTCAGCAGGTCAATGATCAGTTTTCTTCTTGATTTAAATTTATCAACCATATAACTAATCTCGCTCACGGGAGCTTCAAGCGCGGTAATGGTGGCACGCTGTGCAATACAGTTTGCACCACTGGTGATCTGGCCCTGTAATTTGTTGCAGGCACGGGCAATCCAGGCAGGAGCACCAATATAACCAATACGCCACCCCGTCATGGCAAAAGCTTTAGCTACTCCGTTTACGGTAACCGTACGATCGTACATATCTTCAAATCCGGCCATGGAAGCATGTCCTCCTACATAATTAATATGCTCATAAATTTCGTCGCTCACCACTATAATATCAGGATATTTTGCCAGTACATCGGCAAGGCCTCTAAGTTCTTCTTTAGTGTAAACCATTCCGCTGGGGTTACAGGGCGAGCTGTACCAAATCATTTTTGTTTTTGGCGTAATCGCTTTTTCCAGCTGCTCCGGTGTTATTTTAAAATCGGTTTCCACCGTTGTAGGTACTTCAACAGGAACCCCTTCTGCCAGTTTTACAATTTCAGCATAACTCACCCAATAAGGGCAGGGTAAGAGCACTTCATCTCCTGGATTCAGCAAAACCATGGCCACATTGGCTAAAGACTGCTTGGCTCCTGTGGAAACCACAACCTGGGAATGGTTGTAGGTAAGGTTGTTATCCCTTTTGAATTTTGTAATAACGGCATCTTTTAATTCCACATAACCATCTACCGGGGTATAGGAATTGTAATTTTCATTAATAGCCTTAATAGCAGCTTCTTTAATAAAATCTGGAGTGTTAAAGTCTGGTTCTCCAAGGCTAAGGCCAATTATATCCTTTCCTTCGGCTCGTAATTCACGCGCTTTTGCAGCCATTGCCAAAGTTTGGGACGTTGCCAGATTGTTAATCCTGTTTGATAATTGTTCTTGCATTTTAATTAATTAATAATGATTATTTAACTGGAAATTGCAGGTTTTGAACCCATCTCTTTAAGATATTCAAAATGGGCCTTTATAGCTGCGCGTGTGGTTTTGTATTCGTTATAAGGCAGATTGCATTCTATAGCAGTCTGTTTCACAATTTTAGAAATTTTGGTGTAATGTATATGACTTATATTCGGAAAAATATGGTGTTCTACCTGGTGGTTAAGTCCGCCGGTGAACCAATTTACAATCCTGTTTTTAGTAGAGAAATTCACCGTGGTAAAAAGCTGGTGGATAGCCCAGGTATTCTTCATAGACCCCGTATCATCTGGCAGCGGCATTTCTGTTTCTTTTACCACGTGGGCCAGCTGAAATACCATACTTAAAATGAGTCCGGCGGTATAATGCATTATAAAGAAACCAAGAAGGATTTTCCACCAGGCGATTGAAAGGATAATCATAGGCAATACAATCCAAATCGCGGTGTAAATAAGTTTAGTTACCGCAATAATACTCCATTGGGTAACGGGATTTGGCAATTTTCCATAAGCGAGTTTGCGTTTAAGGTATCGCTTTGTTTGTTTAAAATCTACCGTCAAGGCCCAATTAAAAGTGAGCAGGCCGTAAAGAAATACAGAATAATAATGCTGAAATTTATGAAAGCGTTCCCATTTGGCATGTTTTGAAAACCGTATTACCCTTCCTGCATCCAGGTCTTCATCATGCCCGTGAATATTAGTATAGGTATGGTGAAGCACATTGTGCTGGACCTGCCAGTTATAAACATTTCCGGCGAGAATGTAAATGGTACCTCCCATAAAATTATTCACCCATTTTTTTGAAGAATAAGAGCCGTGGTTCCCGTCATGCATTATGTTCATGCCCACTCCGGCCATTCCAGCACCCATAACTATGGTAAGCAGTAACATCCACCACTGGGAAATTTCCAGGGTCATAATTAGAAAATAAGGGGTAAGGAAAATGGTAAACATCACCGCTGTTTTGAGATGAAGTTTCCAGTTGCCGGTTTTTTTAATGTTGTTTTCTTTAAAATAAGAATTCACCCTTTTGTTGAGGGTCCTGAAAAATTTTGCTGAATCGATCCGTGAGAATCTTATGTTATTTTGGGTGAAATCCATTGTTTGTACTTTGATCTTCAAAGGTAGAATATTATATAGTTCAAAAGAATATAATGAGCAACTTTTAGGCCGTGTTTATGTATTTTTGCTTTTAAAATTAAAGACTTTGGAATTATTACATAAATATTTTCCTGATCTCAGCAAAGATCAGGTTGAAAAATTTAAAAGACTGGAAGAGCTTTACAAAGACTGGAACCTGAAAATTAACGTGGTTTCCCGGAAGGATATTGATGAGCTTTACCTTAGGCATGTACTGCATTCCCTGGGGATTGCAAAGGTGCAAAGCTTTTATCCTGGAGCAGATATTCTTGATGTGGGAACAGGTGGTGGCTTTCCCGGAATTCCGCTCGCAATTTTATTCCCTGAAACCAATTTTCATCTTGTGGATTCTATAGGAAAAAAAATAAAAGTAGTGGAAGAAGTATCCACAGGCCTCGACCTTCAGAATGTAAAAATTACCAATGCAAGGGTTGAAGAAGTAGGCGGCAAATACGATTTTATTGTGAGCAGGGCTGTGGCATCAATGCCTACTTTTGTTCACTGGACCAAAGGGAAAATTGCCAAAAAGAGCAGTCACGAGCTAAAAAATGGCATATTGTATTTAAAAGGAGGGGACCTTTCAGAAGAACTCCAGCCTTATAAGACGGTAAGTATCTATGAACTGTCTGGTTATTTTGAAGAAGATTTTTTTGATACCAAAAAAGTGGTTCACCTGCCTTTAAAGTTTAAAGGTTAAAAAAGAGAGGCTGCCTTTTGAAGCAGCCTCTATTTTTTAATTGTTTATGATCATCTTCTTATTGATGAGTTTATTTTCAGAATAAATTTTCACCACATAAACCGCAGTACTCACAGGGCGGCTTACGGTGAGATGGATTTCCTGTTGTACGGGAAGGTCCTTAAAACTTTCAATGAGTTTGCCGTTAATGCTATAGATGCGGATTTCATCTATTTTTGTTTCTGCGGGATTGTTAATAATGATCTCTTTGGTATCCATCATATAATCTGCGGAAAGCTCTTTGATAAAATCTTTTGGTTCACCAGGCGGAACTTCAACCGGAGTATCTGTATCGGGATTGCCGGATTCTTCTTCAGTGCCTTCTGATCCTTCTTCAGGAGTTCCAACATTATCCTGTTCTTGTCCTTCAGAGTTATCTTCTTCATTTTCTTCAGCATTATCAGGATCCTGGGTTTCTTCTTCTGTGCTTTCTTTGGGTTTTTCAAAAACCAGTTCAAACAGGCTGGTATGGTAGCCGGGCTCAATTGAGGATTTATATTTTGCGGCCCTCAGGTCGTGGTAAGTACTGTCTGCCTTATTCCTGAGGTAAATTTCCATACTTTCCGGAACATTTTCCAGTTCAGCGATTTCTATCTCAATGTCTCCTTCCTGGTCTATAGCAAGGCCAATAGGGAGCACCTGCCCTGGATTAAAATCCGGCACCGCCTGGATTACATACTCCCCGTTATTAATTAACCAGAACATATCCTCAATATTATAATCAATCATAGGGGCATCATATCCAAGGTCGAATCCATTAGAAGTAAGATCATCAGCTGCTACCAGGATTTGCCGGTGATATCCCATTGGAGATGAAAAGTTAAGCCTGATTTTATAACGTTCGTCTTTTTTGTATTGCGCTTTGTTCCCTTTTGTAAGGTGTAGCGGTTTTAAGAATTGGGAGTCTTCATTGGATTCCTTTACAGAAATCCGCTGCCCGTTCTTAAAAAGGATGTCTCCGCCCTCAATTTCATATTCTTCAGCTATTGCTTTATCAATAATGGTGTTCACAAAGAATCCTTGCGCAACAGGGATATATTTTTTAGGACGTTTATCCCCCTGATCCCCAGTAGCATTAATTCGTGAATCTGTAGAGATTGCCGGAACTCCGTCCACTAAATTAAAAGTAGCATATCCCCCCACATAATCGGCCAGGTTATGGCTGTCCCTTTTACCAAAATGGTCCCAGAAATAGAGCGCTCCATTAAAAATGTTTCTGCTGTTTGTTCCTCCCGGAACATCCTTAAGGTTGTCCCTTATAAACTGTTCGGCATCTATAGCTGAAGGATAGGGATTTCCTACGAGCCTGTTTTCATTTTCTGAAACTTTTATCTTTATTTCCCCATTATTGGGTTTTCCTGTAAAGACATAGTTTTGCCGTTGGGAAATTTCCACGTCTCCTGAAGTCCCCTTCATGGTATAGCCTTCTCCGGCTGCCAAATGGCCTTCGTGCCCTATATAATCCCATTCTCCATAGGAATCGGCAGTTCCTTCGAATTTGTATAGCCAATAGGTGCTTATTCTTTTTGCTCCGGAATAGCTTTTGTCTGCAAAGGTATAATCCTGGCCAAAGGATAGCCTGATGGGGTTTTTTGAATTAGTGCCGTCCCGCAATACTTCAGCAATGGTAAAACCTGAGTTATTGCTGGTCCCCCGAATACTAACGGGAGATGTCCAGTAATTATAATTGAAACTGTTAGCAGTTCCCTGCTGATCCCTTTCAAGATATCCTGTACTGGCATTTTCCAGTACGCTTCCCTCTTCCTGTACCAGCTGGGACTCCCCAACCAAATCGATGACGCCATTGAGTTTCAGGTAATGGGAAATCTTTAGGTTTTTTCCCGAATTAAATTCATTTTGGGACTGGTTGGGATTGGCCATAGTTAATTTATTGCTTTCTGAAAGTAACCCCAACAGGTCAATATCCTTATCTCCTGAATTTATAGTATGGGAAATACTGGCGATATTCCATTTAATGGTCTCGCCGTTAATACCGTTACTGTTTGGCGGGTCCCATACCTGAGGCCTCTTCCAGGTATTGTTGCTGTACCAGTATCCTGTACGGGAAGAAATATAGGGGAGTGGAGCAGTTCTTTCCTCACTGGTGGTAATATTTACCATTCTTCCTTTCACTGCCAAAGAAGCTTTGTTTGGAGTGTAGCCGTTTTCTATTTTTTCAAGTTGATAGTATCCATTTAAATTTTCCCATTTAAGACCTTCAGGAACATCAAGGGGAATTATTTCTCCTCTTATATTAGCCCCGTTTTGCTGTAGTTTCTGGTTCATCATAAAGTGCAACTGATTTTCAGATAAAGCAGTATCCCAGATTCTTACCTCCTGAATCCAACCATGAAAGTAGTTAGAAGGCTCTTCAGGAGAATCGGAGTTGTGCATTGCACCCATTATAAACGGATAGTTATTGGACGCTGGTGCAGCCGTGGAGCCGTTGTTTCCCACCTTAATTCCGTCAACATACAAATATTTGCCGTCTCCTCTGGATATTACAGCCAGGTGGTACCACCTGCCGCTGCCAATAGGATCTGAAGAAGCCAAAACATTACCATTCCAACGGAATTTAGGTGTTCTGTTGTCTATAATCAGATCATAACCACTGCTGCTAAAATCTTTGGTGTTGCGCTTCGATAATACTGTTTTTATACCCGAATCAGCTTCAGCAGACAATTTAATCCAGGCTTCCAGAGAAAAATTTGCGCTGTGATTAAAGGTATCGCCAAATATGATATAATCGTCTTTTCCATCAAAATCTATCGTATTACAGTTGCTAAGGGTGATTTTTACATCATCAGATTTTCCGCAGTCAACCGTCCACCTCAAGGTATAAGTTCCCTGAGAACCGGTGAATATGCTGGCAGGATTTGTGGCATCTGCAAAGCTTCCACCTGCAGGTCCATTTACAATACTCCATTCCCCGGTAAATTCTTCTGAATTTTCCGCAGGAAGGCTTGCTTCAAGCTGGGTTGTTGTGATTCCACAGCTAAGTACCTGGTCTGGGCCGGCATCAGCAATCAGTTCTTCCGGCTGAGTAATTGTAACGCTAATCCAGGTTTCACAGCCGTTAGCGTCTAATACCCGCACATCATGTTCCCCTGCTTCCAGATTAGTAGCCGTTGGCCCGGTTTGTCCATTATCCCACACATAGATGTAAGGATCTCCTGAAGTTGCTCTTGTACCGCCTTCTGCTGCAACAGTAGCACTTCCATCGGTACCTCCAAAACAGGTGACATTTGTTTGCTCCACAAGCTTAAGTTCAAGGGGATTAGAAGGCTGGTTTATTTCCCTGGTCATAAAATGACTTTCTCCATCAGAATCCCTTACCTCAATATTGTAAGTGCCTCCCGGAAGCCCTTCAATAGTATTATTGTAGTATTCCTTTCCATTTAGGAAATAACGGTATGGCGAAACGCCCCCTGATGCCCTTATAGTAATCTTACCGTCTTCAGAGCCATTACATAAAAGCTCGTTTGCAAATGCTACCGCATACAATGGGGAAAAAACAGTAGCTTCATTATTGGTGGAGTAACACTTGGGTTTATTCCCCTCGCCGCATTCATCGTTTTTCTTATTGCTGAAGGTGAACCGTATCCCTTCAATTTTTACAATATTTCCACAGGAATAGTCAATTTTAAAGGTTTGGGCCCTGTCGGGTATAGCCTGTTTTTCATAAAAGCAACCCAGTTCCTTAAAATTTTGTATTTCTCCTGTTTCTATATCTTCAATGGAATATATAAATTCAACACTTAGGGAATAACGATCGGGATTAGAGGGAATATAGATATAAATAAACTTATCATCAGAACTTCCGCAGTTTTCAGCAGTGATGGGTGTACCGCTGTCATCTCCAATATAATAATCTTCTGCTTTCAAGTCATTAGAGCCACAATCTGTGCTAAAACAGCCTCCTACATATTGAATTATGGTTTTTGTGAGGCTTAGGCCATTGGCATCGGTTATTTTAACGCTTATTTCTTTCTCTCCAATGGTTTGATAATATATTTTAGGAGTTTGTAATCCAGTATAGTTGGGGATGGAAGCATCACCTTTAAACGTCCATTCGTACTTATAGGGAGCAGTACCTCCCCTGGCACTTCCATCAACAATGGTAAATGAAGAAGTTCTGATTATATTATTGGTACTTTCACAAATTGAAGTAGGTAATATTTCTGCATCAAGGCTGTCTACCACCACAACAGATTTAGTTGCAGTACAACCATTTTGATCCGTCACTGTAACAGAATAAGTGCCTGCAGCAAGGTTTTTCGCGGTTTGGCCCGTCTGCCCGTCAGACCATTTAAAGGAATAATTCGGGCTTCCGCCGGTAACCTGTACTGTCGCACTACCTGTAGCAGAGCCATAAGAAGTGGTTTCTGTAGTTAAAAAACCACTAATCTCTAATTTTGCGGGAGAGGAAACGGTCACAATTCTTTCCTTTTCGCAACCGTTCCCATCTGTAATAATTACAGTGTGTTCTCCGGGAGCCAGTCCTGTGGCTGTTTGGGTGGTTTGTCCATCCTCCCACAAATAGGAATATTCGCCGGTACCACCCACTGCTTTTACCGTTGCAGTACCATTATTGGCGCCAAAACATCCAGAAGTAGAAGAAACTTCAGTAATCTCTATAAAACTATCGGGTTCAGCAATAGTTACAGAAACAGGTGCTGTTTCGCATCCATTGGCATCTATTACGGTAAGCTGATATTCTCCGGCGGGAAGATCTGTTTTATGTTCTCCATAGCCTAAGGAACCCCAGGAAAAAGTGTAAGGCGCTGTTCCTCCTGTTGCCGAGGCAGAAATTTCACCCGAAGCGAATCCTTTACAGAGAACATCTGTTTTGGTATCTATAGTTGCAACAAGGGTTTCGGGCTCGGTGATTAGCAAATCGCTGTCCAGAATTAAACTACAGGCGGGTTCGCTGCTGTCTCTCATCTGGACATTATAATTGCCCGGGCTAAGAGCAGTAAAGCTGTTGCTGGTTTGCCAGGTATTGCCGTCTATACTGTATTCAAAAGTATCGTGTCCCCCGTAGGCAAACATCACTTCAATACTGGCATCATTAGCGTCATGGCAGCTCACATTGGCAACTTCCAGCTCAGCACCAAGAGGGCTGATGGTTATGTCTTGTTCTAAAGTGGAAACATTTCCTGCATCATCCTTAAATGTCCAGGTGATGGTATGCTCCCCTGCTGCAGAATACGTAAGGGCATTAGAAGTTGTGGCGGTTATTTCTCCTGAACAATTGTCTGTTGCTACGGGAGGGGTGGCCGTATATTCACAGCCGGAAACTACGTTTTCTATGGTTGGTAATTCCGGAGCCTCTTTATCTTCCACGGTAATTTTTTGTATAACCGGGTCCGCGTTATTTCCATTTGCATCACTTACATTCCAGGTGATTTCTGTTGTTCCTACCGGGAATCTCCCCGTAAGGGCCTTGCCATCGCTCCTGCTGCCAGAAGGGCTGCCTACAGTACAATTATCTGTAGCTGCCGGGGGAGTAATGTTAATACTGGCGCCGCATTTTCCAGTATCATTTGCTACCACAATTGCTGTAGCCGAGGTTATCACTGGTATTTCTTTATCTTCAACGGTAACGGTGGCGGTAGCTGAAGATGTTTTTCCGTTGTTATCGGTCACCGTTAGCGTTACGGTGTTTGTCCCCACATCAGCACAGCTGAAATTTTCTTTGTCTAAGGAGTAGCTTTGAATTCCGCAGTTATCATCTGAGCCGTTGTTCACATCAGCGGGGGTGATGGCAGCATTTCCTGAAGCATCTAGGGAAATACTAATATTTTGGGTAATTACTGTGGGATCAATAGTATCTTCAACGGTAACGGTGGCGTTAGCTGAAGATGTTTTTCCGTTGTTATCGGTCACCGTGAGCGTTACGCTGTTTGTTCCTACGTTTGCACAGCTGAAATTTTCTTTGTCTAAGGAGTAGCTTTTAATTCCGCAGTTATCGTTGGAGCCGTTATCAACATCAGCGGGAGTAATAGAAGCATTTCCCGAAGCATCCAGTTGAATAGTGATATCCTTTGTGATTACTGTTGGGGCTGAATTATCTTCAACAATAACTTTAGCTGTGGCAGTTTCCTGGTTTTCATTATTATCGGTCACCGTCAGCATTACGGTATTTGTTCCCACATTTGCACAGCTGAAATTTTCTTTGTCTAAAGAGTAGCTTTTAATTCCGCAGTTATCGTTGGAGCCGTTATCAACATCAGCGGGATTAATGGCAGCGTTTCCTGAAGCATCCAAGGAAATACTAATATTTTGGGTAATTACTGTGGGATTGATAGTATCTTCAACGATAACAGTAGCCGTTTGGGTAGCAGAATTATCATTATTATCAGTCACTGTCAGCGTTACGGTTTTTGTCCCCACATCAGCACAGCTGAAATTTTCTTTGTCTAAAGAGTAGCTTTTAATTCCGCAGTTATCGTTTGAACCATTATCAACATCAGCGGGGGTGATGGCGGCATTTCCTGAAGCATCCAGGGAAATACTTATATTTTGGGTAATTACAGTGGGATTGATATTATCTTCAACGGTAATAATTTGAATATCGGAATCTGTAACTCCTGCAGTAGTGGAAACAATCCATGTAATCTCGGTTGACCCCAAAGGAAAGGAGAACGTATTTGGGTTAATTTCACTGCCATTTACTTCCAGTCTTAGGTTGTCATATTCCCCGGTGATGGCCGGCGAGCCTAAGGATATGCCAGTGGCAGTACAACTGCCGTTGCCGGTACTCACGGTTTTATCTGCCGGGGCGGTAATCTGAGGATTTTCCAGCTCATCTTTGGCGTAAGAGATTTCTTTTCCACCAAATTCCTTATAGGAAGGATTGATGGAAAAAAGATTTTTTGCCGGTGATACAAAACAAATGAAAAAGACTAAAAATATTGCAATTCCCGCCGCCTTCATTCGGGGAGTAATTTTGCCCATACGCATTTATATGAAATAAATAGGAAACAAAATACGTACAAAAGAAGTTAAAAGGCAAATTTAATCGATGAAATGCATGTTTTAATATTCTAGTTATCAGTAGTAAAGAAGAGTTTGCTTCAAGTAACCATACACTTATCTAATGATGATCTTCATATTTTTGATGCCTTTGTCATAAATCATTTTTACAATATAAATTCCTGAACTAAAATCTTTTACCGGGAGGTAAAATCGTTTTTCAGAAGGAAAGGCTTCAAAAGCCTCCACCAGTCTTCCCCTAAGGTCAAAGATCATCACTTCAGAAATCTCCAGGGCTTCAGGATTGTCAATTCTTAAATTGCGCGAGTCATGATTGTAAGTTATTTTAATGCCTTTTGCAGTAGTTGCATCTTCACGGGTATCTCCTCCGGCGCTTCCCTCTTCTGCTGTGTCCTCACCCGGCTCTTCTTCCTGAGCATCAGAAAACACAATATCAAACCTGGTGGTGTAATATCCCGGCGGCAGGCTGGCAGTGAACTTTTCTTCAGATAAATTATGGTAAGTTTCTGTCTCGTTGTCTCTAATGAAAACTTCAAAATTCTCAGGTAGGTTTTCCAGGCTTTCAATAGAAATTTCAAATTCCTTTTCCTCACTTATATATAGCCCCAGCGGAAGTGTTCTTTTCAATCCAAAATCTTTCACGGCCTGGATTACAAATTCGCCGTTTTTGATCATCCAGAACATATCTTCGGCGTTATAATCCATCATTGGGGCGTCATATCCCAGGTCGAAGTCATTTGTGGTCTCGACATCTGCCGTGGCCAGGATCTGCCGGTGATAGCCGGTAGGCGACACGAAATTCAGCCTTATTTTTGTCCGGGTATCTTCCGCCATCTCTTTCTGTTGCTTCCCAAAATTCTCCGGCCTTAAAAACTGGGAATTTCCGGGGTTCTCCCTTACATAGGTTCTCTGGCTGTTTTTAAATACCACCTCTCCCCCGGAAACTGTAATGTCTGTTGTCACCGTTTGATCCATAATAGTATTTACAAAAAATCCCTGCGCCACAGGTATTCCGTTCCCTGGCAGCTTGGTGCCGCTGTTTCCATTAGAATTTATCCTTCTGTCGTTGGATACCCCGGGAACACTACCTGCCAGATTAAACGCGGCGTAACCCCCAATATATTCTGCCAGGACATGGGTGTCCTCCTGCCCAAAATGGTCCCAGAAATATAAAGTTCCATTAAAGATATTCTTGCTATTACGCCCGCCATTTATATCTTTAAGATTGTCTTTTATAAATTCACTGGCGTCAATAACTGAAGGATAAGGATTTCCCACGAGGCGATTTTCGTTCTGGGAAATAGGAATTCTTATAGTTCCATTGTTAGGTTTTCCTTCAAAAATATAATTCTGAAGATCTTTTATTTTTGCTGAACCCGAAGTTCCCTTCATCGTGTAACCTGTGCCGGGTTCCAGATGAGTTGTAGCATTTATTTGCTTCCACACCCCATATTCATCTGCGGTGCCATGGAAAATATTGAGCCAGTAGGAGCTTATTCTTAAATTTCCTGAATAATTGCCATCTGCATAGGTACGCGGATATTCAAAAGAAATTGGTTTTGGATTAGAAGGGTCCGTACCATCATGCAGAACTGCTGAAATACTATATCCTGAATTTATTGGTTGATCTTTCTCACTCACCGGGGAACTCCAGTAATTATAGTTGTAACTATTTTGTGTCCCCTGCTGGTCCCGCTGAATGTAACCACTGCTTTCAGGGTCGAGAATACTTCCTTCAGATTGTATTAACTGTGATTCACCATTTAAGTCAATTATCCCGTTAAGCTTCAGATAATGAGTGATGGTAAGGCCGCTCCCGTTATGATTGTTCTCTCCCTGCATATCAAACTTTCCGTCTTCAGATAAAAGACCAAGGAGCGTGATACTATTTTTGTTATTAGGCGTGCCGGGATTATAAATATCGTTTTCAATTTTAACAATATTCCAGTCAATTTTGGTTTGATTATCTATGCCAAGGCTGTTCGGGGCATCCCAGACATCTCTCCGGCTTATAGTTTTTCCACTGATCTGTTGAGGTAGCTGCCAGGTAGATTTGCTGTACCATTCTTTGTTACTGTTATATAAGACATAGGGCAGGGGGGCAGTGTTTTCCTGAAGGCTTTGAATATTCTTCAGAATTCCGTGATTTTCAGAGTTGCTGAGGTCTTCAGTTTTGCCATTGATAAATTTTGCCGGATCTGCTATTAACTGGTAATAAGCGCTAAGGTTGTTCCATTCAAGGGTGCCGGGAATATCAACTTTCTCCTGAAGCACACTGCCGCGGATTCCATTATTCCCCACTTTTTCCAGCCGCTGGTTCATCATAAACCTCAATTGTTCCGGCGCAAGTGCCTTATTCCATATCCTTAACTCCTCAATCCAGCCGTGAAAAAGGTCTGTAGGAGTAGAAGAGGCATCTAACATAGCCCCTATGAGCATGGGAGCTTCTACATTTTTGGGTTTTGAAGCATTGCCGGTTTTCATCTCCACGCCATCTACATAAAGGAAAACCTTAGACCCGTCAAAGACCGCGGCAAGATGAAACCACCTTTCTGTAGAAATCTTTTGGCTGGTCACAATACTTTTATTATTTATTCTAAAAGATGGTTTGCCGTTGTTGATAATAAGGTCAAAGCCTCCTGCAGCGAGATTGTCGCGCTCTCTTTTAGCAATAATTGTATTAATGCCTTTAAGAGTATGCGGTTTTACCCATGCTTCAATAGAAAAGGCGTCGTCAATTTTAGTTTCATCCTGGAGGTCAACATAATCATCTTCTCCATCAAAATCCAGCTGACTACAGGATTCAGGAAATTCAACAGTAATGGTATCAGTAAAATCCGGGCAGGAATTGGAAGGCGTTACCACCCATTCCAGTTCGTAGACGGTACCCGGTTTTCCGAAGAAAAGCGTATTAGGAAGAGAAGCATCTTCAAAACTGCCTTCCTGCCCTGAAATAATATGCCATTCGCCGGTTCCCAGGTTTTCGTCCACTGGAACTGCATTCAGGTGAATGCTGGTGATGCCGCATTGTTCAGGAATTTCCGGTTCCCCGGCATCTGCAATAATCTCTTCGGGTTGCGTAATGGTGATATTAGAAGTAATGCTGGTGCAGTTTGCGGGGGTGCTCACGCTAAACGTGTAATTTCCGGTAATTAGACCGGGAACAGTAATAATTGTGTTTGTCACGTTTTCTTCGGTATAAACCATTGCTCCCTCACTGTCTAAAAGCTGAAAATTGTATTGCGGACTGCTTCCTACTAGAAAACCTCCTGAAACTTCTATAGTTGCAGTACCATCATTTGCTCCAAAACAAGTTACCGCGCTAAATTCTGTGGCAACAATTTCCAAAGGAGCCGGCTCCTCTATAATGATATTTTCTGAAGATACCGAGCAACCATTCGCATCGGTAACGGTAACAAAAAGATTGTCAGTTTCCTCTGTTTTTCCCAATCCTGTGGCAGTAGGGCCGGTTTGACCATCGCTCCATAAATAGGTGAAAGGTTCTTTCCCGCTGCTCATGCTCACCGTGGCCGTAGCATTACTGCCGGAAAAACAGGAAGGTGGAACAATCTGGATATTTTCAATTACAGGGCTTGGATTAATGGTGATATTCAATGTATCCTGAACCGGCTCACAAGGGGCATCAGGATTATCTGAATTCAATATTAATGAAATAATGCCTGTGCTTATTTCTTCTTCCGAAGGAGTATAGATTGCATCCAAAACATTTGCACCAGGGTTATAACTTCCATTCCCGCCGCTCCAGTAGCCCGTGTTAACAGAACCTGAAACTTTCCCACCAAGCTGAATTTCTGTATTTTCAGCACAAACCGTAAGGTCATCTCCGGCATCAACTTCGGTTTGAGGGATAATGTTTACTTCTGTAGTTGCGGTTTGGGGCGCACAACCGTAAAAATCGGTTACCTTTAAAGTATAAATCCCCGCGTTTTCTGAAGTTAATCCTCCCAGCACAGGATTTTCTTCCGTAGAAATTACATTACCTTCAGGGTCGCTCCATTCAAACTCAATAGGCTCCCGCCCGCCTTTAATATTGGCATAAAGCTCAAGGTTATCACCTTCGCAAATGGCAGAATTATTAGATGGATCTATGCTAAAAATAATTGGCTCCAATGTTCCGAAGGAAATATCATCAAGCCCAAAATCATTCCCGTTTCTTATAGTTTCGAGGTTTATTATTTCGAGCGTGGCGCTGGTGGCGTTTCCTGAATTCCAGAACGGATTGCTATAAAATTTCACCCATTGCCCCACCGGCACATCGCGCAAATCGGCCACAGTTCCGGTAACCTGGCCGTTCACCCTAAACTGCAGTCTTGCCGGAGTCTTTGGGTTAACATTCATTCCCCAGGCATTAAAATAATAATTGGTATTAGGCTGAATATCTTCTATGGTCTGTCTCCAGATTACTTTCCCGGAACCCGGATGGCCGTTAACGATCATAAAATTGCCATTTCTCGAGGTGTGGTCCCTACCACTAAAATCGCCATGATAATCGCTGGCATTGGTATCTACCGCGTAATCTCCTTCAGGATAAAGGTCACCATTATTGGTTCTATTGCGATATTCGGTATAAAAGCCGGTTGCACCATTTTCAAAATCACCGTTTACAATAAGTTCCCGGGAAACGTTTATAGAGCCTGTTCCAACACAGCCAAATCCATCAGTCACGGTTAAGGTGTAGGTGGAAGCTATTTCAACATCTAAAGTTCTTCCGGAACCTAAAACCTCCCCTCCGGATTCCCATAAGTAAGATTTGTATTCGTTATCTGAAGATAATTCAATAAATTTTGAATCGCCACAATAATTTGCAGTTATAGAAGGATTTGGAGGCTGTCTTACAATAACTTTTACTGAAGCACTACCAGGGCAACCGGTATCAGGATCGGTATAAGTAGCTGTGTAAATTGTAGTTTTATTGGGGGTTATGTCTTCAGGATTTTGTTGGTTGGAAGTCCAGTCATTGGTATCTGCCGTCCATTGTACCTGGGGTTCTCCCGCGCCATCTCCGGTAATATTAACATTGTCTACAGCCCAATACCAATCCTGGTTGGCACCATCATATCTAAACCTTATTTGTACCCCACGCTGACTAATGAGATTGGATAAAGAATAAGTACGGTTGGCAAAATCATCGGCTTCCCCTTCAGAAGAACGATATTCATCCAGCGTTGTCCAGTTGCGCCAGCTGCCGTTACTTCTTTGGGTCCTGTATTCAAGATATCCCCTATCATCGCTTCCCCAGCCACCGCCGCCACCATCCCTGTACACGTGCCAGAAAGATAGTTCAAGGGAGTTGTAGCCCTCGGTGCTAAAAACAGGGCTTATAAGGGAAACATTATTAAAGGAGCCGTTGGTCTGGTTACTGTTCACCAGATAAAAACGGCTGTTATCGTTAGAATGAAAATTCACGGTTTCTTCTACGCAGCCAAACCACAATTCTTCCCACCATTCACATTCATCTATATAAGCAACTTCTCCGTTATCAGCGAGATTCCAACTGCGGTTGTTGTTATTCTGTTCCGTGGTCCAGCCCTGGGCACCATTGTTAAAATTACTGTTCGAAATTTCTGACGGCAGGGAAATATCTGAAGGAAAGGATGTTTCTGAAAAAAGATCGATACTTTCCCCCACGCAAATTTCTATTTCTTCTGAAGAGGTAGTCCCGTCCTTTTTTGCTGCAGAAACTTCCGTATCCGGGGCAGGTGTAACAGTCACGGTAACATTATAAACCTGTGGATTTTCGCAGTTATTGGAGCTTAATGTATACTGATAAGTAACCCCAAGAGGCTGGTTTGTAGTATTCTCCAGCACTTCATTTATACTCCCGGTACCGTTTGCAGCAGGATTGCTTATGCCTTCTACTGCAGGCCTGGTCCAATTAAAAACGGTGCCCGAGGTTTCACTCGTTGGAGTGTAATTGAATTCTGTACCACTACATACAGAACCTGCAGCGGTGGTGCTGCTTAAGAGGGGAGCGGGGGTTACCGTTGTTTTTACTTCCGCAGAATTGATGCAACCTGAAGGACTGATAAGCGTGACTTCATAGATAACTTCAATAGGATTGGTAGTGGTGTTCACTAAAACTTCTGAAATGTTTCCGGTATCATTATTTGCAGGGGTGGAAATTCCGCTTATGGCCTTTCTACTCCAGTTAAACTGTGTATCTGCCACATCACTGGAGAATTCATAATTAAATTCGGTTCCCGAACAAAAGCCGGCTACCTGTGTAGCACTGCTAAGCTGTGGCGTGGGATTTTCTGTTACTGTAACCGGTTTTATAACCGAGCATCCTTTGTTGGTGGCCCCCATGATATAATAAGTGCCAGGCCCCGCTTCGTCTGGATTTTGTAATTGCCTGGTGGCCGACTGGTCTTCCCAGTAAGTAAAAGTTAATCCCGGGGTAGAACCCTCTGTGATGGCAGGAGTTGTTAAATCTACGATGGCGGGTGAGCATGCAGGTTCAGGATCAGTGATAAATAGCTCCGGCAATGGATTCACCGTAACTGTTACCGGAATTGGCGTTCCTGTGCAGCCATTTGCCTCCGGCGTCACCTTATATATAATTTTAGCAGGGGAGCCGGTAGTATTCCTTAAGGTTTGTTCTAATTTATCTCCACTGCCATCGCTGCCGCCAGTAATGCTGCCTGACGGAATAATTTCTGAAACCGTCCAGTTATAGGAAGTCCCCGCTACGGCACCTGTAAAAGTTATGCTGGTAGTCTCCCCGGAACATAGCGCCTGGCTCGCGGGAGAAATTGAAATATTCGGGGTAGGGTTTACGCTAATGCTAAAAATCTCAGGTTCTCCTGTACAGCCGTTCGCTTTAGGAGTGACCCTTATTTCAGCAGTTACAGGACTCGCGCTGTTGTTAAAAGGAGTGAAAGAAGGAATTTCCGTAACCGAACTTTTATTGGAAAGGCCTATAGATGCGCCACCTTCCACATCAAATTTTGTCCCGGCAACAAGGCCGATAAGCGCAATAGCCGTTGTGGCTACTCCGTTACAGAAGGTAAAATCTTCAAGCGGTTCTACCTTTGCTTCTGGTTTAACTTCAATAGTAAAACTCTCCGGGATTCCCTCACATCCGTTCGCAGAAGGCGTAACGCTAATAGTGGCAAAAATACTTTCATTGGTAGTATTGGTGGCAGTAAAGGAATTAATCTTGCCGTTCCCATTGGCTTTCAGGCCAATGTTGGTGTTATCATTTGTCCAGCTTTTGCTGGTTCCGCTAACAGCAGCGCCGGGAAATTTTATCTCTTCCACAGTTTCCCCTGCACAAATCGAAATATCTGAAGGTTTGGTGATCGTGGGAGTAGGGTTTACGGTTATTGTGAATGTTTTAGAAACTCCCTCGCAGTTGTTTGCCACGGGAGTAACGGTGACTTCTGCAATTACAATTTCACTGGAATTATTAACGGCTGAAAAGGAAGCAATATTACCACTTCCACTTGCCGCAAGCCCGATCGAAGCCTGGCTGTTTGTCCATTTGTACTGGGTGCCTGCAACATTGCTGGCGGTAAAATTAATACCGGAAATATTTTCTCCATTACAAACGTTAATATTATCAACTTTATTTACAGTGGGCTCAGGGATAATGACTTTCTGATTTACGGTAATGCTGTTTCCGGAAGGATCTTCGAAGGTCCAGGGCACAATATACTCCCCGAAAGTCTCATACTGAAGCGGCGCTGTGGTAGTGGCTGTAATTTCTCCGGAACAGTTATCTGTAGTGGTTGGAATTTCAATTTCCATCCCGCAACTCCAGGTAATGTCCGTCAAATTAGGCATTTCAGGATCAATATTGTCTTCAACCGTAACCGTAGCCGATTTTTTTGCTGAATTTCCATTGACATCAGTCACGCTAAGTTCTACGGAATTGCTGCCAATATCGTCACAGTCAAAACCGGTCTTATCCAGGGAAAGATTATCAATAGCGCAATTATCTGAAGAACCATTGTCGATTTCCTCTGCTGAAATAATTGCCTGTCCGTTAGCATCCAGTTCAACGATGATATTTTGAGTTTTTACGGTAGGCTTTATATTATCCTGAACAGTGACTATAGCCGA
>NZ_JBGFSM010000004.1:153951-187520 GCF_041679265.1 Autumnicola aciditolerans | reverse complement strand
TTTTTTTGCTGAATTCCCATTGACATCTGTCACGCTAAGTTCTACGGAATTGCTGCCAATATCGTCACAGTCAAAACTGGTCTTATCCAGGGAAAGCTCATCAATAGCGCAATTATCTGAAGAACCATTGTCGATTTCATCTGCTGAAATAGTGGCCTGTCCATTAGCATCCAGTTCAATGGTGATATTTTGAATTTTTACGGTAGGCTTTATGTTATCCTGAACAGTGACTATAGCCGATTTTTTTGCTGAATTCCCATTGACATCTGTCACGCTAAGTTCTACGGAATTGCTGCCAATATCGTCACAGTCAAAACCGGTCTTATCCAGGGAAAGTTTATCAATAGCGCAATTATCTGAAGAACCATTGTCAATTTCCTCTGCTGAAATAGTAGCCTGCCCATTAGCATCCAGTTCAATAGTGATATTTTGAGTTTTTACGGTTGGTTTTATTTTATCCTGAATAGTGACTGTAGCCGATTTTTTTGCTGAATTCCCATTAACATCAGTCACGCTAAGTTCTACGGAATTGCTGCCAATATCGTCACAGTTAAAACTGGTCTTATCCAGGGAAAGCTCATCAATAGCGCAATTATCTGAAGAACCATTGTCGATTGCATCTGCTGAAATAGTGGCCTGTCCATTAGCATCCAGTTCAACAGTGATATTTTGGGTTTGTACGGTTGGTTTTATATTGTCTTCAACTTCAATTACAATGGTTTCTGAAGAATAATCTCCATTGCTATCGGTTACTGTAACGGTATAATTTCCGGGCAGAAGATTGGAAATATTTTTAGTATTTGATGTAAAATTCCCATCACCGGACCAGGAATAAGAATAAGGTGCTTTGCCTCCTGAAATTTTGATGCTTATTTTGCCGCTAGCAGTAGTAATGCATTCTGCATGTTCCAAAGAGGTAACGTTAATTTTGGGTCCTGCTATCTTGTAAGCAGACATAAGATTTTGAATCTCCTCTTTTTTATCGTAGGAAATTTCTTTACTGTTGGATTGCGAAACGGTTAAGAAGATATTTCCTAAAACCGTTATAATAATTAATTTCTTAATAAAATCTTTAGCAGGAGTAGTTTTCTGCATAGGCAATAAATTTTTCCCTAAAGCCCAAACATACACATAAAATCGATTAAAAGCATCTTTTTGAGGTTAAAGAACTTCTATTTGAGATTTTAGATAAAAGTGGTGAAATACGAAGAAGCGTTATGGCATAAAAAAACCACCTTCTGTTTGATTAAAGAAGATGGTTCTATTCAAAATTTTATGGGACTTCTTATTTCATGATCATCTTCTTATTTTCTTTGCCTTTTGCCCCTATTAATTTAACAATATAGACGGCAGCCGGGAACTGTTTTACAGGTAAAATCACTTCTTTTTCCGTAGCAACATCATCAAAATGTTGCACTGTTCTTCCAGTAAGATCAAAAATTATTACATCATCTATTTTAATAAGTTCAGGATTGTAAACCTTCAGTTCACGAGTGTTCATGTTATAATCTATATGCACCGTACTATAAGGAGATTCTTCCTCCTCCTCTTCCTCGTCAGGGACAGGAACAGGAGTCTGTTTTTTGTAGAAAATCACGCTAAATCTTTCATCTGCAAAACCACTCTCCGCTTCTGCATGATAGGCACCATCTGCGAAATCATGGATACTGTCATTTAGCTGATCTCTAAGGTAAATCTTGTAATTCTTATCCATATTTTCAGTGGAATCTATGGCTATAGTAAATTCACCTTTTTCTTCCAGCTGTATGCCAAGAGGTAATATTCTCTCCGGTCCAAAATCTGGTACTGCCTGTATCACGTACTCTCTTTGGTTGATTAGCCAATACATATCGTCCAGGTTGTATTCAATAAGGGGGGCGTCATAGCCAAGGTCTACATTCTCTGTAGTAACAGGATCTGCGGTAACCAAAATTTGCCGGTGATAGCCTTTTGGAGAATCAAACCTCATCCTGATTTTAGCGCGTTCGTCTTTTTTCGCTTTTGATGTTTTTGTAGGATAGATGGGTTTAAGAAAAATGGAATTACTGGAGGATTCCCTTATTCCTTCTCTTTGGCTGTTCTTAAAAATAATATTTCCGGCATTCACATTTATACCTGTGCCACCTGCGCCACCAGAGGAGATATCCAGGCCGGTGTTAATAAAGAAGCCCTGTCCTACCGGAATATATTGCTGCGGGATTTTTGTTCCCTGTGCTTCATTGTCATTTATTCTTTCATCTATAGAAACTGCAGGAACCGCACCTGCAAGAGTAAATGCTGCATAGCCTCCAACGTACTCCCTTAAAATATGAGTATGTCCCGCAAAATGGTCCCAAAAATATACTACTCCATTAAAAACATTTTTTGTATTTCTTGCCCCGGCCACATCACTTTGGTTAAGGTTATCCAGGATAAACTCCCGGGCATCCATAGCAGAGGGGTATGGATTGCCTATCAAATAATTTTTATCCATTCCCACAGCAAGGGTGAAGTCCCCGTTATGAGGCTTACCTTTAAAGACATAGTTCTGGCGGTCTGAAATTGCAGCATTCCCATCTGTTCCTTTCATGGTAAAGCCCTCCCCGGTTTTAAGACTTCCGGAGGAACCAATGTGAACCCATTCTTCATAAACATCAGATGTGCCATTAAACCTCCAGAGCCAGTACTCACTGGTAGTTATTGGATTTGACCTTGCTCCGTCCGCTGCTTCATGCCCGGGCCGGAAGTTTATGATTTGGGGATTATTACTATTTGTACCATCACGTAAAATTTGAGCAATGGTATAATCTGAATTATTTGCAGTTCCCTGGGCACTCACCGGGCTGGACCAGTAATTATAATTAAAGCTGCTTCGGGTGCCCTGCTGATCTCTTTCCAGCCAACCGGTGCTGCTCTCGGCAAGTAAACTGCCTTCATCCTGTAGCAATTGCGATTCACCGGTGAGGTCTATGTTTCCATTGAGAAGGAGGTAATGGGTTACCCTTAGCATCTGCCCGCTGTTACTTTCATTATTAGCCTGGGAAGGATTCGCAACGGTTAATTTACCAGATTCTGATTTTAACCCCAAAACAGTAATGTCTTTGGCATCGGAACTTATATTGTTCTGAAGTTTCACAATATTCCAATCTATAGGGTCGCCGGTTACACCCTGGCCATTGGGAATATCCCAAACCGTTGGCCGCAGCCATGTAGAGTTAGTTGTCCATTTACCGTCTGTATTAGAAATATACGGAAGGGGAGCAGTGTTTTCCTGCAGCGTGTTCATATTGTGTAACCTGCCATTTACAGCACTCGAAGAAAGATCAGGAGTAAAGCCACCCCCAATATTTGCTGTGTTAAGTTGATAATATCCTGCAAGATTGGCAAAACTTAGGCCGCCGGGAACATCCATAGGGATTTCCACGCCCATTTTTGTTCCATTATTGTACAGCCTCTGGTTCATCATGAAGCGTACCTGATCTACACTTAGAACAGTATTCCAAATTCTTACTTCTTCAATCCAGCCTGTAAAGAAGGTGTCTATATCTCCTGTCCCGGAATCATACCTTGCACCAATTAAAAAGTTCTCATTATTAGGTGAAAAAGGCACATTGCCGTTGGCCACTTTCAACCCGTCAATATACATCGTGGCATTGGAGCCGTCGTAACTTACAGCAACGTGATACCAGCGACCGTTGGCAGCGATGCTGTTTGCTGAGGTTATTCTTGCAGTGCCTGCTTTAAAAACAGGTTTGTTGTTTTCTATCAGCAGCTGGTATCCGGGTCCGCTCCAGATAAATCCTGATGCAGCTTCTGGCCGAACCCAGGCTTCTATACTATAGGCGGCATTATAAGATTTTCCAAGATCTACATAATCATCCACACCATCAAAATCCAGGGTGGTACAGTCTGTAAATACCACTTCAACAGCTGCTGAAGATGGTGGGCATGTGCTTCGGGAATCAGGGGTTATGCTCCAGTTAATCACATAAGGTGTGGTTGCCGAAGGAGCGGTAAAGGTTGCATTAGGATCTGTAGGGTCAGAGAAATAAGCATCAGACTGAGCCTGTGTTAACCCTGATACCGACCACCTTGCGGTGGAATTATCATCCTGAGCAAACTCCTCTACCTCGCCTGCATAATAACGGGAAATAATTTTCGCATTCAATTTAACCGTGTTTAAACCACAGGTAAAATTCTGATTGGGAGCCAATTGAGCCTCTGCCGTGTAATTGTCAAAGGCAAAAACACTTATGGAAGTGGTATTCCCACCGGAACTGCGGCATTCATTTCCATTGTCATCCAGCAGGATATAAGAGGTCACATAAAAAGTGTTAACTCCTGGCTTATCCGGGGTAACGGTAATATTTTCTGTGGAGCCAATTTCCACTCCGTCCTCATCTGTCCATTCAATTGCAACATTAATGGGTTTGTCTGGCAGCGTAATATTATCCAATGCCCAGATACTTCGTGGAGGATCGTTTCTTCCATCAAAGGTAAACCTCACTCTTAATCTGGGCTGGCCAACATAGTCTGATAAATCTATTACCTGATTGCTTCCACTAAAATCCTGGTAATTGTTGGTTCTGGCGACTCCACTTGCATCAATGCCATAGGCTCCGTTTCTTAATACAATATTATAAGAACTACCGCCATCTAAAGAAAGTTCGATCTTCATTTTTGAATTTGGACCCATGATAAAGGCCTCGTCAAAACGCAAAGAAGCCGTAGATAATCCAAATGTGTTGAAGACCGGCGATTCCAAAGTTGAAAGGTTTTGGCCGCTCACAATAGCGAACTTTCCATCCTTTGCATCAAACACTTTAGATCCGTCCCGTGTATCAAAAGGATGATCATTGGTTTCAGACCAGCGGTTGGGTTTTGTGTTATTTCCGTTGGCAGGAAAATTGTTGCTCGTGCTGCCATCTACTATCCAGCCTTCCGGATTAGCATTATTAAAATCTCCTGAAGTAATATAAGAACCGGAAGCATAGCCGCTTTGAGAGGTAAGTAACACATCCTCACCAAGGCAAACAATATCTGCACTGGCCTCCACAGGACTTGGTTTAATATCATCTGGAATTACATTTACCACGGCCATTTTAGAATAAGCTAATTGTCCACAGGAACCACTCTGGATCACTGCCCTGAACATGGTGGTGCCGTTAATACTGCCATAATTATTGAAGGTGTCACTGGTATATGGATTGCCATTGCCGCTTACCGGAATCCAGGTATTGGTTTGCGGATTAAATTTCTGCCAGTCCTTTATAGTACCTGTATATCCTGAAGCTACAATATTCACAAGGAAATTTGAGGTGGCATCATAACAAATAAGATAAGAATTGGGATTCCCGGCAACATCAAAAGTCAATTCTCCGCCAACAGGAACTGGGTCTATTCTCACGTTAAACTGGGCCGTAACTTCAGAACAACCTCCACTTGCGGGAATAGTATTTGTAACTGTATAAACATCGTTAGGATCTGAAGAGTTTGGTGTACTTGCACTAATATCAATAACTCCGGTGGCAGGATTGATCACCAGGCCAGGGGGTGCTGTAAAGGTGCCGGCGGTACCATTAAGTACAGGAGCAGGGTCTGTTGCAGAATCCTGGCAGAAGGCGTTACTGCTGTAAGAGAAATTAGCTACAGGAAGTTGAGTGACAGTGATTTCAAAATCGAAGGAAACTTCAGCGCAACCATCATTCTGTAGATCTATGGTATTGGTAACGGTATAAGTGCCCGGGGTACTTGCCGCTAAATTAATTTCTCCGGTACTGGTATTAACAAATACCAAGCCCGCATTATCTGCAGAAAATATGCCTGCCTGGCCCCCGGCCGCTAGTTCAGCAACAGGATTAGAAGCATTGGAACAGTACTCAGAAGCAGTATAACTGAAATCCGGGATAGGTTTTTCTGATACGGTGATATTAACACTGGCAGATACCGCAGCACATCCATCCTCACTGGTGCCGGTGTAATCTACACTTCTTGTGATGGTATAGGTTCCCGGAGCACTATTGCCAAGGTTAATAGCGCCATCAGAAACATCTAAATCCAGGCCGGCCGGAGTAGCGCTAAAGGAATCAACATTCTCATGCCCACTTTCAGCAAACGAGATAACAGGATTGCTATTCTGGTTGTTATCCCTGGTGTCTTTACATAAAATATCCTGATCATATCCAAAAGTGGCATCGGGTTCTTCCCCTATAGCCAGATTGAATATTGCCGTTACAGCAGCACAGGTGGCGGTTGCAGAGGTAGAATAGGTGATAACATATTCACCCGGGGTGCTGGCATTGGGGGTGATTTTTCCATTTTGCAGATCTATCGAAAGGCCAGTGGCAGGCTGTACGCTAAAGCTGCCTTCTTCTAAGATGAAATTGCTTCCCAATACCGATGGCTCTTTTACATTGGCATCGGTTTCACAAAACTCTGCCGCGGCATAAGTAAAACTGGTAATCACCGGTTGTGGAACAATAGTAAGGATTTTCGATTTTGAGGCTTCCACGCAGGAAGCATTGCCACTTAAGGTAAGCGTAAGCATCACATCTCCTGATTCGTTGCTGCCGGGAGTATAAGTAGCTTCTGTTAAAGAAGTTGCTGAAGAAATGCTTCCTGTTCCATTATGAGTCCACAACACGGCAGAATAATTAGACCCGCTGGCATCTGCTCCAATATTAATAGCTCCTGAAGTATAGCACCTTTCCAGATTATTTCCCACTGCAATCGTTGGCTCTTCGCTCACGGTAATTTTAGCAATGGTGGAATATCCGGTATCGCAGGTGTATCCGGCAGGGCCGTCTATAATAACATCGTAATTTCCCGCATCGGCTGCTGTAAGGTTGCTAATATTGAGATTAGCGGTGGTAGCTCCGGAAATACGGCTGTTGTCTGAAAGTTCCACCCCATCTTTACGCCATCTGAAGCCAGGATTTCCTCCGGTGGCGGTTGCTGAAATCGAAAGGGATAAATTTTCATTTTCACAAAGATCCTGGGAAACCGGCTGGGTATTTACAAGAATATTCTCATCCACGTTAAAAATGACTTCATCAGATTTTACAGGTGCTCCGCAGGCACTCTCCCCACTTACCTCTACATAGTAAGATCCGCTATCTGCAGGTTGCGCATTATTAAAGCTAAGTATGGCTGAAGTTGCACCAGGTACTGCAGTTCCGTTTTTGAACCACTGGTATTGAAGATTGCTGCCTGTAGCAACAACAATTAATTCCTCATTACGGGTGGAGCATACGCCAACGTCAAAAGGCTGTGTGGTTATCACCACCTCTTTGTTTATTGTTAATTTCATTGAATCACTAACAGCCTGGCACGGGCCGTCGGGATCATTGGTGGTAAAAGTTAGAGTTACCTCCCCATTTTGAACATCAATTGCGCTGGGGGTATATATTGCATTTGCACTATTGTTTGAGAAGCTGCCGGATCCGCTGGTTGTCCATGTGCCTGTACTTGCCCCACCGCCCAAAGTGGCAGCCATACCGGCAGTAGTATTGGAACAAATTGTTTGGTCTGGCCCTGCATCTACCACAGCATTAGGATTAACGGTAATTGTAAATGATTTTGCATTTCCCTGGCAGGAATTTGCTTCAGGAGTAATGGTAATAGTGGCTACGATAGCCGTAGCAGAAGTATTTACAGCTGTAAACGAGGGAATGTTTCCAGTTCCGTTAGCACTCAACCCAATACCTGGGCTGTCATTGGTCCAGCTGAAGGTAGATCCTGAAACGTTTCCGGTAAATGTTATTTCTGAAACAGAGCCTCCATTGCAGGCATACACATCAGCCGGTAAATTCACTGAAGGGGTTGGGTTAACAGTTATTTTAAAAGTTTCGGCGGCCCCGCTGCATCCATTCGCCTCAGGGGTAACCGTAACAGTAGCCGTAATAGGAGCATTTCCTGTATTAAGGGGAGTAAAAACAGGAATATTTCCGGTTCCGGCTGCAGCTAACCCAATTGATGGTTTGTCGTTAGTCCATTTATAGGTAGTCCCGGAAACGCTGCTTCCGGAAAAAACAATTTCAGAAACAGAGCCATTATTACAGGAAATTATATCTGCAGGTTTGTTCACAGTGGGAGTGGGATTAACAGTGATCTTAAAGCTTTGAGCTATGCCCTCACAATTGTTCGCCATGGGAATCACGGTTATATTAGCGACCTGCGACGTTGCAGTAGTGTTTTTTGCTGAAAAAGAGGCAATATTTCCGGTGCCGCTTCCTGCCAGGCCTATAGAAGGGTTGTCATTGGTCCAGCTGAAGGATGTGCCTGAAACATTACTTCCCGAGAAATTAATGACCGGAACAGTAGCATTGTTGCAAACGGTAACATCGATTGGAGTGCTAAAAGCCGCTGAAGGATTTACGGTTATTGTAAAAGTCTCTGAAGTCCCGGTACAGTTATTAGCAGTAGGGGTAACGGTAATGGTAGCTACTTTAGGAGTATTCCCGCTGTTGATGGCCATAAATGAGGGTATGTTTCCAGTACCACCTGCTGCAAGGCCTATGGAAGGGGTGTTATTGGTCCAGCTATAACTGGTTCCGGAAACACTGCTGCCGGAAAAAGCTATAGCCGCCACATTGCTGTTATTACATGCGGCAATATTAGTGGGTTTATTAACAGTTGGGTAAGGATTAACAGTTATAGTACCGGTTTGGGAAGTTTGAGTACATGGGCCGGTAGTATTTACGATGTAATTAAAGCTGCCTGCAGAAGAAGGGCTTCCTGAAATAGTAAAATTTCCGTTGCTGAAGTTACCCGTTAAACCTGCTGGTAAACCGGTTACACTGGCGCCGGTAGCTCCGCCTCCAATGGCAAAACCTATTGGAGCAATGGCAGAATTAATGCAAACCGCCTGATTTTTATTTGAAGGATTGTTTATAGTAGCATCAGGTGTAAAAAAGATAATCATTTCATCACCACCTGGACCGCATGCTCCTGATGGAGCATCAGTGGTTAGATTTATTTTTACCTGGCTTAAATTCAAATCGCTTTGACTTGGTGTATAGGTAAATGGGAAACCCTCTGTATTGCCATTGGGAACACCAGAGATATTTCCAGAGCCTGTGGAAGTAACTTTATCTACTTTTAATCTTTTATTAAAACCAATAGTAGCTACAATGGTGATAGGATTTCGGGATTTACAAACTGTTTGGTCGGGTCCAATATTTGCTTCTACATGGTTTCTTACGGTAATTCCACTATAACTTACAGATGGACTTGACCCACAAATATTAATAGCTTTAACGCTTACTGAAGCATTATTGGTTTCCAGTGCACTGGCATTTACCCTTACAGTGATAGCATTTGTGTTTACTCCTGAAGTAATTTCCCAGCCCTGAGGTAATGTCCAGACATAACTCTTTGCATTTGGATTTGCAGGAACTGAAAATACCAACCCTGTAGCTGGAGGGCAAACGGCAGCCACTGGCCTGTTTTGACCATCTACAGCAGTAATCGCAGTTGGAGTGGCCGGCACCCCATTGGTAGCCTGTACGCTAAAAGACTGGGAAGGAGAGCTGTCTCCACAGCTGTTCCTTGCAATAACAGAAATATTACCACTGGAACCGGCAGTGACCCTGATGGAATTGCTTGTTGCTCCTGAAGTTATAGCCCATCCGTTTGGAACTGTCCACTCATAGGAGGTAGCATTGGTGATAGCAGGAATGCTGTAAGTAAGATTGGTGGTTCCTGTACATACTTCTACAGGACCAGTGATTGTGCCAGACATTACAGGAGCAGGTTTACTAACTCCAACGGCAAGTGTTCTTGCAGTGCTGGTGCCACAGTCGTTTTTAGCTCTAACGCTAATGCTGCCGCTGCCGGAACTGCCCGTGGTAACTGTTATGGATTCTGAAGTGCTGCTACCGCTCCATCCACTGGGGAGAACCCATACATATTCTGAAGCGCCTGCCACGGGTGTAATACTGTAAATTTCGGAAGTGTTAGGGCAGACGGTTGTTGAACCACCTATGGTGCCGGGCGTGTTAGGGGTGCCATCTTTAACAGTAACAGCTAAGGTCTGAACCGGCCCTGTTCCACAATCATTTATAGCTCTAACGCTAATATTTCCGTTGCCGGAAGCACCGGCGGTCGCAGTTATAGAAGTGCCGGTGCTGCTGCCACTCCACCCGTTTGGCAGCGTCCATTCATAACTGCTGGCGCCGCTAACAGCGGAAATGGAGTAGGTGGCTGATGTGCCTGGACATATAGCATTATTTCCGGTGATTGTACCGGGCATTACTGGTGTTCCGGGCTTTATAGAAACATTCCAGGTATATTTTGTGCTGGTTCCGCAATCATTGGTGGCCTGAACAGAGACATTGCTGTTCCCTGAAGAATTTGTATTAACCTGTATTGATGTGGCACTTGTTCTTTGGGTGCTGCCATCAGGTAAAGTCCAGATATATTCAGAAGCCCCGGAGACCGGTGAAATTTCATAAGTTTCAGAAGTAGAAGGACATACACTTGTTGCGCCGGATACTGGAGCAGGACGGGAAGGGGTGCCGCTTTTTACAGTAACGGGTAAAGTTTGTGAGATTCCTGTTCCGCAGGAATTTTGTGCACTCACAGTGATATTGCCCCCATTGTTTCCTGCAACCACAGTAATGGAAGTACTGCTGCTGTTACCCGTCCATCCCTGTGGTAAGGACCATAAGTAACCTGAAGCATTACTAACATTTGCAATAGTATAGGTTACCGAAGCTCCGGGACATACGGCGGTTTCCCCCGAGATGTTTCCTGGTTGGGCAGGAGGCCCCGGTTTTTCTGAAATGGTGATAATATTACTGGAAAAATCCGGAGTACAGGGAACGCTCGATTTTACGAATAATTGTATTTTATCTCCATTCTGTAAATTGCTGCTGGAAAAGCTACTAGTGCTTCCCACACTTGAGGTAGTGCTATTGCGGGTAAGTTTCCAGTCATAGGTAGGATTGCTGCCCCCGTTGGTGATGGAAGATATAACAAAATTGACCGTTTCGCCGGGGCAAATATTAGAATTTGAAGCCTGGATTTGCAGCGTTCCGGTACGATTGGCATTTACCGTCATGGTTAAAACACTACTGGCCTTGCTACAGGAAGTATTATCAGCAGAAGTAACGGTCACCTGGATCTTATCATTACTGGCAAGACTGGTAGGAGTAAAGCTAGGGCTATTACTTCCTGCCGGTGCTCCGTTTAATGTCCATGCATAAGATAAGTTTGTTCCTCCCGAGGGATTGGCTGTAAAGGTTACACTGGTTCCCTGGCAAATGGTTAAGCCCTGGTCTGAAGTTACACCTACAGAAGAAGGGCACTGAGCCTTCATCTGAAACATCAGCAGGCAGAAACAAAAAGTTAAGAATATTTTTAAAAAAGGTAGTTTTTCACCCATAGTCCGAAAATTATAGCATCAACATCACGATAATTGTGGGGAAAATCGGAAGTCACAAAAAAGCTTTGGTAAAACTTTGGGGCAAAGCGAATTAGCTTATAAATGTATAGTATTTTTACAAACCTTTAATAAATATTCGTTGAAGAACTTTAATTCTCGTTGAAGAGATAATATTGTGCTTTTGAGGAGGGTAAATTATTCTGAAAAAGAGCGATTTAGTGATAAAAAAAGCCGCGTCATGCGCGGCCTTTCTTAAAGTTATTTCCTATAACTTTATTCGCCCATAAAGGGATATCGGTAATCTGTAGCCGGAACAAAAGTTTCTTTTATCAGCCTTGGAGAAACCCATCTCAACAGGTTTAATTTAGAACCAGCTTTGTCATTGGTTCCACTGGCTCTTGCACCTCCAAAAGGCTGTTGTCCTACAACAGCTCCTGTTGGTTTGTCATTAATATAAAAGTTTCCGGCAGCATTCTGAAGTCGTTTTGTAGCCTTTGCAGCTTCATAACGATCTCCGGAGAAAATAGCACCGGTTAATCCATACATGTTTTGGTCTACTATATCTAATGTATCTTCCCACTGGTCATCTTTATAAACATAAATAGTTACCACAGGTCCAAACAATTCGGTGCACATTGTTTCGTATGTAGGATTGGAAGTAACAATAACGGTAGGTTCTATAAAGTAACCCTTGGATTTGTCGTAACCACCTCCAACAACAATTTCAGCATCTTTATCTTCTTTCGCCTGGTCTATATATTTTGCCAGCTTATCAAAAGAAGCTTCATGAATTACCGCATTAATAAAATTGCCCATATCTTCAGCGGACCCCATTTTAAAAGAATTCACATCTTCAATTACAAAATCCTTGATTTCAGGCCAAAGGCTTTCCGGAAGGTAAACTCTTGAAGCAGCACTACATTTTTGTCCCTGGTATTCAAAAGCTCCGCGGGAAATGGCTGTAGCAACCTGTTTGGCATTAGAAGTAGGATGCGCGATAATAAAATCCTTACCTCCTGTTTCTCCTACAATACGAGGGTAAGATTTGTATTTGTGAATATTGTTCCCAATCTGTGCCCAGATATTCTTAAATACGGTGGTACTACCTGTGTAGTGTATCCCTGCAAATTGAGGACTTTCAAGAACTACATCAGTAATCATTTTTGGATCTCCCATGACCATATTTATAACTCCGTCCGGCACTCCTGCTTCTTTAAATACTTCCATGAGAACCTGGGCTGAGAAAATCTGGCTGTCACTTGGTTTCCATACCGCCACATTTCCCATTAAAGCTGCGCTTGAAGGTAAATTTCCTGCAATTGCAGTAAAATTAAATGGAGTCACTGCGTAAACAAATCCTTCCAATGGGCGGTATTCAATACGGTTCCAGTTTCCATCTGAAGATTCTGGCTGGTCGTCATAAATTTGAGACATGTATTCCACATTAAAACGAAGAAAATCACAAATTTCACAGGCAGAATCGATTTCAGCCTGATAAACATTTTTAGACTGGCCAATCATGGTTGCCGCATTCATTTTAGAACGGTACGGCCCGGCAATAAGATCTGCTGCTTTAAGAAAAACTGCCGCTCTTTGTTCCCATTCCAGATTTGCCCATTTTTCACGGGCCTTCAAGGATTCTTCAATGGCTTTTTCAATATGGTTTTTGCTGGCTTTATGATAAACCCCCAGATCATGCTGGTGGTCATGTGGTGGGTGCATGGTTGCGGTTTCACCTGTTTTAATCTCTTCGGAACCTATATAAAGCGGCACCTCAATTTTATTGTTGTATAGCTCTTTGTACGTTTTTAAAACTTCTTCTCTTTCGGGGGATCCTGGCTCATACGATTTTACTGGTTCGTTTGTGGCGACAGGAACATGAAAAAATCCTTTTCCCATAAATTTTTTAGGTTTTTAGCGTTTGATACTTAGTGGCTAAAGGTAAAAAAATAAAGTGGGATTCATATTTATATAGCCAGTATTCACGAAAGCTTAACTTTTTTTGTAACTTCATAAGATTTCCAAAAATTATGTGTACCGTTAGCCTTGTTGCTCAACCTGAAATTTATAACGCTTTTATTTTAACTTTTAATCGCGATGAAGCTGTAAACAGGGAAAATTTGCCTCCTTCGTGGGAAACATATTCTGGTAAAAGATTGTATTTTCCCAAAGATAAAGTTGCCGGCGGAACTTGGCTTGGTGTTAGTGAAAAGAAAAGGCTTGTCTGCCTCTTAAACGGAGGTTTTAAAAATCACCGGCGGAAGGAGTCCTACAGAAAAAGCAGGGGAGTGGTAGTGAAGGATTTTCTGGCAAATGAAGAAGTAAATGAAGAAATCCTGAATTATCCTCTCGAAGATATTGAACCTTTTACCATGATTATTGTGGATTGGAGAAAGGAATTAATATTTATTGAATTCGTGTGGGATGGCAATGAACGGCACCGGAAGCATCTGCCGCTTACCAGCCATATATGGTCTTCCTCGCCTTTATATTCTGAAGAAATAAAAGCGCAGCGCTTGGAGTGGTTTAAGGATGTAAAAGATGAAAAGGAATTGGATGCGGAAGCACTGCTGGAATTTCATCATTCTGCAGGAGCTGGAGATAAGAATTCCGGCCTTATAATAGACAGGGGATTTCTGAAAACACAGAGTATCTCTCAGGTTGAAAAAACCAGTGATGCATTAAGATTCTGGTACAAAGAACTGGCCGGCGGCAAAGTATCAGAAGAATTCCTGAAGGTTTAATTTAAAGCGAAAGGCGCGCTTAACCTAAAGCTTGGAATGCGTACCTTGAATTTTTTTGCTGAAGTGAAATTTACCATATTATAATAACCTTTCATGGCTCCAAAAGGAGCTGTAAGAAGGCATCCGCTTTGGTAGGAATGTACTTCTCCCGGCTTTAAAATTGGCTTTTTTCCAACAACGCCTTCTCCTTTTACAATTTCGGTTTTATTTAAGGCGTCTTTTATTTTCCAGAAACGAGAAGTAAGCTGAACGGAATCATTGCTCTGGTTTTCAATCGTGATGCGATAACCAAAGGCAAAACGAATCTGATACTCTTTGAAGTAAACTCCTTCAAAGTGCGTTTCAACAGAAATCTTTATTCCACGGGTTACCTGTTGGGTCATATTTAAAAGATTGCAAAGGATGCAAGTGCTGAAAATGCGGCTGCGATCACTGCTAAAATAAAGAATATACCGCTTAGAATGATGAACTTTAGAACCGTTTTAACACGGCCCTGGTTATAAAATTTTCTTAAGGCCTTATATAAATAAGCTACAAATACAGTGATTGCTATTGTGGTTCCCCAGTCTCCAGAAATAAAATAATCAAAGATGAGCGCAAGGGAAAACAGTACAAAAAAAGTAGTTTGCACATGAAAGGCAAAAATGAGGTGCTCCATGTAGTTAAAGGGCCTTCTTACATATAAGAGCCACATAAAAAGTGCGAAAACCGGAAGGTAGAAAAAAATGATAAATGGAAGTTTGCTGATAAAATAATTTACAAAAATCGAAGGATTTTCATATATCCTGTTAAAGCTAACAGCCTTTTTGTATAACCATTCATTAGTAGTGGTTTTGGTAAAATGCAGGCTGTCCAGCGCCTTTTCAGAATTTACAATCCGCGTTTCTTTATGAAATTCGTAAAAAATATTAAGTTTTTCGGTATTCCTGTTCCAGAAACCCATAGTGTCCATATCTTCCTCGGGGATATAAACATCTGCATAAGAATTTTCCTGTGTGGGTTGCGGTGCCTCGGGATCCAGGCGTAATTCTTTGTCCTTTAAAGCCGGGAGTATTTTAAGGTTCTCATTTATTTGATTAAGGCTGTCTTTTGGCATTTGAGTCAGCTCTTTTCTTATGGCATCACGGTCATTGGCAAAACTTACTTCATCAAGAGAGCTGGAAAAACCCATAATTAGGAAAAATATAATAGAAGCGCTCAGGTAAAACCGGAAGGGATTCGCATAGCGCATCCTTCTTCCCTGTATGTAGTCTTTTGAAATTTTGCCTGGCTGGAATAATAAGGCTTTCAGCGTACGCTGAAATCGGGAATCGTAAGCAAAAATGCCTGAAAAGAATTCAGAAAAGAAATCATCAAAACTTAGTTTTTTGGTGCTGTTCATTTGGCCGCAGCGCGGGCAAAAACGGTCACTAATGCTAAGCTGGTGATCACAGTTAAGGCACCTTGTCCCTCTGTATTTTAACAGCGACCTTTTAACTTTCATAATCTCTATGGCTGGTTGTTAATTCCTGATGTTTAGGGAGCTGGCTTTTCCCAGCCCAATCACCCGGTCATATCTTGCTCCCGGAGTCCTGTAGTACACCACTACCTGGTAGTCGTTTTCAGTTTCGTCAAAATCCCCGCTTATAAAACCTTCATTCAGGCTGCCATCGGTATTAAGCAATATATATTTATAATTATAAAATCCCTGCTTAAATAGCCGTACTCCTTCAAAAAAACCGGTTTCTTCATTAAAGCTTAATCTGGTGGTTTCATCCAGTACGAAATTATTAAATTTTCCGTAGATGTGCAGCTGTCCGCCATTAAGCGGACGTGAATTTTTTAGCTGAAAATGTACCCATACGTATTCTGCCTCAATATCTGGATTATTACCGGAAAGTGTCCTCACCACAAAGCCGCCGTTGATATCTGGGTTATAAGTATAGGGTTCAAAGGCACGCGTAAAATCAGGGAACAAAAAGTGGTGGTAGAGTTCCTCCAGTTCTATATAATTAATATCTCCCGTGGTGGCCCTTAAATCTTTACTGTCAAACTGAATATATTCATTGCCGCCCCAAAAAGCTGTAGGCTCATCATATTTGTAGATAAGCTCATTGCCAATGGTGTATTGCGGCTTTATGTTTTTAATAGCTGTTTTGAAATTGTGGTTTTGAAGAAGGAGTACTTTTACGTTTTCAGCTGGGTTTTTCAGAAGAAATTCAGATGAAGTGATGCTGAAGTTTATTACCTGCTTTTCATTGATAAAATTGATGTTTCTGGATCTTCTTACCGTTACGCCTACTTTTGCAATGGGTTCATAAACTATAAATTTCCGGGAAAAAACAAGTTCTCTTTCGGCATTAAAGATCTTGATCATGTAATTGCCGCTTACTTTAAGGCCTCCAGTATCGCTATTTGGAATTTGTAATTCGTAATGGGAATAAGGCTGCAGGGTATTCAGGGAATTGGTGTAATTAAAAATACGAATATCATCAAAACCCAGCAAATATTCATTTTTGGACAGGCGGGAGGGCGTCCAGTCGTAATTGTAATGTTCAATTACATAATAATAATCGGCTTCGTCTCCTATAATATCATCAAACGAAAGCCTCAGGCTTTCTCCCAGGAGCATAATGGGATCGCTGCCGGGAGCAGCATCACTGCCGTTAAGCTGAATGGTCCTGATGTAATTTGGGGGGAGGATTTCTACCTCTGCCTGGCTATAGCTAGCGGCAGTGTTAAGAATAATAAAAGAAAAGAGTAGAACTGCTTTCATTTTTCAAAAGTATAAACATTTTTAACATCAAAACAATCGCTTAATTTTTGGCTTCTCATTTTAACAGTTGAGGCTTGTAAAAAACTCCTATTTGTTGGGAAAAGTGAGGTGAAAATTCATAAATTTGCACGACTTTAAAATAAACATTTTTTAACATACACTCCATCCTATGTCAAAAGACATTCGAATTAAAAGAGGATTATCTCTAAAATTAGAAGGAGAGGCGGAAAAGGAACTTGCAGAAGCTCCAAGATCTAAAACCTACGCTATTAAGCCGCCGGATTTTCACACAGTTGTACCTAAAATGGTTGTAAAAGAAGGAGCTAAGCTTCTAGCTGGTGATGAAATTTTCTTCTCAAAATATACTGGTGAAGTACGGTTTACCAGCCCGGTTAGCGGAACGCTAAAAGAAATAAAGCGTGGTGCGAAGCGCAGGATCATGGAAATTATAATTGAAGCAGATCCTGAAGATACTTATAAAGATTTTGGGAAAATGGACGCTTCAGCTTCAAGTCCGGAAAATGTAAAGGCGCGCATCCTGGAAAGTGGTTGTGGCGCCTTTATTAATCAGAGGCCATACGATATTATTGCAGATCCCAAAGATTCGCCCAAAGCTATTTTTATTTCTGCAGTAACTACAGCTCCTTTGGCTCCGGATGCAGGCTTTATTCTTAAAGATAAAGTAGCTGCTTTTCAGGAAGGGGTAAATGCCATGAGAAAGCTTACCAGCGGGAAAGTTCATCTTTGTGTGGATGACAGTTCAGCTAAGGTGCTAAACGATATCAAAGGAGTGGAGCTGCATCATGTTAGCGGCCCTCATCCTGCAGGAAACGTTGGGGTTCAAATCCATAAAATTGATCCTTTAAATATGGGAGATCGGGTTTGGACGGTTGCAGCGGAAGATCTTACCATTATAGGGAATGTTTTCCTTACCGGGAAGTATATTGCAGACCGTACGGTGGCAGTAACTGGAAGCGAGGCCAAAAACCGTAAATATTACAAAACTAAAATTGGTGGAAATGTTACCGATCTTATAGGTGAAATTTCTGACGATGTAAGGATTATCTCTGGCAACGTACTAACAGGACAAAAGCTTTCTAATCACCAGTATGTTGGATTTTTTGACAGTGAAGTCACTCTTATTCCGGAAGGTAATAAGTACAGGATGTTTGGATGGTTGCCATTTACTTATAACCACATCCATTCAAATTCGCATACCTCTCTTTCCTGGCTGTTCCCGAATAGAAAATACAAACCCACGACAAATCTTAACGGGGAAGAGCGTGCTTTGGTGGTGACGGGAGAAATGGAAGAGGTGATGCCTATGGACATATTTCCTATGCAGCTTATTAAAGCATGTCTTGCAGGCGATATTGAAAAAATGGAAAATCTGGGCATTTATGAAGTTGCTCCGGAAGATTTCGCCCTGGTGGAATACGTTAATACTTCTAAGATCGAAATTCAGGAAGTAATACGTTTAGGTTTGGATTTAATGATTACTGAAGTTGGATAAAAAGAAGTTTAACTATGGAATGGATTAGACAGAGATTAGATAAAATAAAAGAACCCTTTGCAAAGGGTAATAAATATGAGAAATTTGCTCCGGCAGTAAATGCCCTGGACACTTTTCTTTTTACTCCTAATCACACTACCCAAAAAGGATCTCACATTAGGGATGCTGTAGATTTAAAAAGGGTGATGATTACGGTGGTAATTGCACTTATTCCTGCTTTGCTTTTTGGAATGTGGAACACCGGCTACCAGTATCTGGTTCAACTTGATGAGCCTTTTACCTTTTGGGATGCTTTTGGACATGGAGCCTTAAAAGTGCTTCCTATGATTGTGGTTTCTTATGCCGTAGGTTTGGGAATTGAATTTGCCTTTGCTATCTTCAGAGGGCATGAGGTAAACGAAGGATATTTGGTAACCGGCTTACTTATCCCTATGATTATGCCTGTTGGATTGCCGTTATGGATGATTGCCGTATCTGTTGTTTTTGCAGTACTTATTGGGAAAGAAGCTTTTGGGGGTACAGGAATGAATATTCTTAACCCGGCTTTAACTGCCAGGGCATTTGCCTTTTTTGCCTATCCTACCTATATGTCCGGTAACCAGGTTTGGGTAAGTAATGCATGGGAAGTAGACGGGGTATCGGGAGAGACCATTTTAGGTACTTTGGCCGCGGGTCACGATGTTCATTATTCTGCCATGAATATGTTTACAGGAGTAATTCCTGGTTCTGTTGCAGAAACTTCTGCTTTATGCATATTAATTGGTGCCGTTCTTCTGGCTATTACCAAAACAGGAAGCTGGAGAATCATGCTTAGTGCCTTTGTAGGGGCTGCGGTAATGGGATTAATTTTTAACGCCCTCCCGGCAATGGGACTGGAAGGTAATGATCTTACCAATTTCCCATGGTATCTTCATCTTATTGTGGGTGGCCTGGCTTTTGGTATTGTATTTATGGCTACAGATCCGGTTTCCGGGGCACAAACCTTAAAAGGAAAATGGATCTACGGATTCCTGATTGGATTCTTCTCTATTATGATAAGGGTTTTTAACCCTGCATATCCTGAAGGAGTGATGCTGGGGATCCTGTTAATGAATGTTTTCGCTCCAACGATAGATCATTATGTGATTCAATCCAACATCAAGCGAAGAAAGAAAAGAGTTAACACTACTAATGCGCAGGTAGAAACAGCAGTTTAGTTATGGAAGAAAAATCAGTAAATAAAACAAATAGTAACGGGTACACCTTTGTTTTTGCGATCATTATGGTTTTGGTCGTGGCATCTGTACTTGCTTTTACAGCAACCTCCCTACAGCCTATACAATATGAGAATGTAAGGCAGGAGAAAATGCAGAGTATTCTTAATACTTTGGGAATAGAGACAGACAGGCCGGGGGCACAGGCTCTGTATGATAAATATATTACCGAAGAAATTGCCCTTAAAGAAGATGGTACCGTAGCAGAAAATGTGGATGCCTTTAATGTAGATCTTGCAAAAGAAATTAAGAGAGAAGATACAGAGCAAATTTATCCATTATATGTCGCGGAATATGAAGGAGAAAAATACTATATCGTACCGCTAAGAGGAAATGGCCTGTGGAATGCTATTTTTGGATATATTTCCCTGCAGGATGATATAAATACTATTAAAGGAGCAACCTTTGACCACCTTGGGGAAACCCCGGGATTGGGTGCGCAAATTACCACTACCTGGTTTAGGGAAAGTTTTGTTGGAAAGAAAATTTTTGACGATACCGGGAAGTTAGAAGGAGTTTCTGTTGTGAAAGGGGGAGCTTCTACAGACCACGAGGTTGACGCGATTTCCGGGGCAACCATTACCGGAAATGGAGTGTCTAACATGATTTCAGAAAGGCTAAGGCATTATATACCTTACTTTCAGCAACAAACAGATATGAAACTTACAGAGTAATTATGGCTAAAGATAAAAATCTTACTTCCGAAGAAAAGGAAGCAAAAAAGAAAGAAATGATCTTATTCCTGTCTGATTCTGAGGAAAAAGAAAGTTTCTTTTCTAAAGACAATAGGAAATTAATTACAGATCCTTTAAACGACGATAACCCAATTACCGTTCAGGTTTTGGGAATTTGTTCAGCCCTGGCGATTACCGTACAGTTGGAGCCTGCAATTGTTATGGCAATAGCGGTTATGGCGGTTATGGCAGGTAGTAACATCGCTATTTCCCTGCTGCGTAACCTTATCCCAAGCCGGATAAGGATTATTGTACAGCTGGTCGTGGTAGCGGCGCTCGTGGCACTGGTAGACCAGATCTTACGCGCGTATGCCTATGATGTTAGTAAACAGTTATCGGTTTTCATTGGTCTTATTATTACCAACTGTATCGTAATGGGACGTCTTGAGGCTTTTGCACTTGGAAACGGGGTATATAAATCTTTTCTGGATGCGATAGGAAATGCTGCCGGCTATGGGTTAATCCTTATTATCGTGGCATTCTTCAGGGAGCTTTTAGGATCCGGTAAATTGTTTGGCTATGAAATCCTTGGCCACCAGGGAACCACTGCGGCAGATTCAACAGGATTATATTCACTTGGATATGAGAACAACGGATTAATGTTGTTGTCCCCAATGGCCCTTATTGTAGTGGGTTGTATTATTTGGGTACAGCGTTCCAGAAACCGTAAACTGATTGAAGAAAATTAATAGCGCAACAGCTTAAAAAATTTAAGAAATGGATTTAGTAAACTTATTTGTAAGAAGTATTTTCATCGAAAATATGATCTTTGCCTACTTTTTAGGAATGTGTTCCTACCTGGCAGTATCTAAAACGGTGAAAACGGCTGTTGGTCTTGGAGCGGCAGTAATATTTGTACTTACTATTACCGTTCCGGTAAACTATTTACTGGACAATTACCTTTTAAGGGCCGGAGCTTTAGAATGGCTGGGGCCAGAATACGCCAATGTGGATCTTAGCTTCCTGAGTTTGATCATGTTTATTGCGGTAATTGCATCAATGGTGCAGCTGGTGGAAATGGTGGTTGAAAAATTTGCCCCGGCCTTATACGGCTCTTTGGGTATTTTCCTGCCACTAATCGCGGTGAATTGTGCCATCCTTGGTGGAGCTTTGTTTATGCAGCAAAAAGACTTCAGCTATGTTGGTGAAGCTTTAACCTATGGCTTTGGTAGCGGAATTGGATGGTTTCTTGCCATTCTCGCCATTTCTGCCATCCGTGAAAAAATGGCTTATTCAAATGTTCCTGCGCCTCTAAAAGGCCTGGGGATCACCTTTATTATTACCGGCTTAATGGCCCTTGGGTTTATGAGCTTTATGGGAATTAAATTATAATCGCAAAAAAGGGACTATGACAGTTATAATAGCAAGTGTAGTTGTATTCTTAGTATTAATCTTATTGTTGGTTTCCATTCTGTTGGGCGCCAAAGCCAAGCTGATACCTTCAGGTCCGGTTAATATTAATGTAAATAATGAAAGAGATATAGAAGTAGGTTCCGGCGGGACTTTGCTTTCAACTCTTGGAGAAAATAAATTGTTCCTTCCTTCTGCCTGTGGTGGAGGTGGAACCTGTATCCAGTGTAAATGTATCGTAAAAGAGGGTGGAGGCGCCATTCTTCCTACTGAAGAGCCTCACTTTACCAGAAAGGAGATTGCCGATGGCTGGAGACTTGGATGCCAGGTGAAAGTGAAAGAGAATATGAAGATCACTATTCCTGAAGAAGTCTTCGGAATTAAAAAATGGCAGGCTACCGTAGTAAGAAATTACAACGTCGCCTCTTTTATTAAGGAATTTGTTGTTGAAATTCCTGAAGATATGGACTATAAAGCAGGTGGGTACATTCAAATTGAAATACCTAAATGCGAGGTGAAATATGAAGATATGGATATCACCGCGCATCCTGAAGAGCATGACGATCCTAATAAATTTAAAGAAGAATGGGATAAATTCGGGCTTTGGCCGCTGGTTATGAAAAATGCCGAAACGGTAGAGCGTGCATATTCCATGGCTTCTTATCCTGCAGAAGGAAGAGAGATTATGCTAAATGTGCGTGTGGCTACTCCGCCATGGGATCGTGCAAAGAACGGATGGATGGATGTAAATCCCGGAATTGCTTCCTCTTATATCTTCTCCAGGAAAAAAGGAGATAAAGTAACCATTTCCGGACCATACGGAGAATTTTTTATTAACGAAAGTGATGCAGAAATGCTTTACGTGGGAGGTGGAGCCGGAATGGCACCCATGCGTTCCCACTTGTACCATTTGTTCAGAACTCTGCAAACCGGTAGAAAAGTAACCTACTGGTATGGTGGGCGTTCTAAGAGGGAATTATTCTATGTGGAGCACTTTAGAGCTTTAGAAAGGGATTTTCCTAATTTTAAATTCTACCTGGCCCTTTCAGAACCTATGGAAGAGGATAACTGGAAAGTTAAGAAAAGCCTGGATGATGATGGAGACGGATTTGTAGGCTTTATCCACCAGGTGGTAATCGATAATTATCTAAGTCAGCATGAAGAGCCGGAAGAAATTGAAGTTTACTTCTGTGGTCCCCCGTTAATGAACAAAGCCGTTCAGAAGATGGCTGAAGATTTTGGAGTTCCGCCGGAGAATATCAGATTTGATGATTTTGGAGGATAAAAATTAAATCCCGCTTCGGCGGGATTTTTCTATCTTTGGGTATGGCAGAATTAAATAAACAGGAGCTACATAACCTCGCAATGAATATTGTTGGGAAGGACCTGGAGGACAACGGTTACGAATTTCTTGGAGTGAACAGCAAGTTGAAACGAAATCCTCAATTTGTGGCACTCAAGGATAAAAAACTTCATTTTGTAATTGTACGTGCAATTACTTATCCTGCAAACCCTAAAAAGTTTGATCGTATTTTCATGGAAAGCATGAAAGAACATGCGCTCAAATTTAATGCCCGTACATTTTATGCCGGGGTAGGCCTGGCCAATTCTTCAGATTACGAAAAACCTATTACCAGTGAAGAAAATTATGTGGTTAACTATAATGGCTGGCAGGAAATCTAGAAATATGAAAAAATTTTTACCGGCAATTTTTGCCATTTTTATGTTGTTGTCCTGTTCAGAAGATGGAACTGAAAAATACACCGTTTCCGGCAATGCGCTCGGAACGACTTACCACATCACTTTTTTTGCTGAAAATGAACTTCCTGTTGCTGAAGGGCTGGACTCCATATTCCGCGTGATCAATAATTCTATGAGTACTTACCAGGAAGATTCAGATATTTCCAGGATTAATGACGGAAATACCAGCATTAAGGTGGATAGTAATTTTGTTGAAGTTTTCAATTATTCAGAGAAAATTTACAAGGAGAGCAATGGCTATTTTGATCCTACCGTGGGTCTTTTGGTGAATGCTTATGGTTTTGGCCCTGAAAATTTCTATGAGGAGCCAGATAGACTTGAAATTGATTCCCTGATGACTTACGTTGGTTTTGATAAGCTAAGGCTCACGGATGAGCATCATATTGAAAAAGAAACCCCGGGTATTTATATGGATTTTAATGCCATTGCCAAAGGTTATACCATAGATGTGATAGCACAATGGTTTGATAAACGAGGTGTGGATAATTACCTGATAGAACTGGGAGGGGAACTGGTGGCCAAAGGCAGAAATACAGATAGTGGCGATTCCTGGCGAGTGGCTATAGACGATCCGCAGCAGGTGGAAGGGGAGCGCACTTTTCAAACCGTTCTGGCATTAGAAAATAGTGCCCTTGCCACTTCCGGGAATTACAGGAAATTCCGCACCGATTCTTTAACCGGAGAAGCTTTTGTGCATACCATTAACCCTTTAACCGGTAAAGCGCGGCAGAGCAACCTCCTTAGCGCGTCTGTTCTTGCTGAAAATTGTACCCTGGCCGATGGCTATGCTACTGCTTTTATGGCGCTGGGACTGGAAAAATCAAGGGAGATGCTTCAGCGTATAAATGGCGTGGAAGTTTATCTTATTTACGCGGGGGAAGGAAATGAGATGCAGGTGTACACTTCAGACGGATTTAAAAAGTACCTGCAGAAATAGCTATTTTCTACAAACAGGAATAATTTCTCCTTTGGCAAGCCGGTATTTGTCAATTTCTGCGGAAGATAATTCTGCCGTATAATCTACTTCTTCCACTTTAAAGCCGATGCTTCTAAGCTTGTCAAAATAATCCCTGCCGTAAACCCTTACATGATCATATTGGCCAAAAATACGTGCACGTTCTTTGGGATCTGTAATGGAGTTATCTTCAAAAGTTATCTTCCGGCTTAAATCCTGCGGAATTTGAAGGATAGCCGTGCCGCCGGGTTTTAAAACCCTGTAAATTTCCTGCATGGCCTTGGTGTCATCAGGAATATGTTCCAAGACATGATTGCAAAGTATAAAATTGTAACTGTTGTCCTGAAATGGCAAATTACAAATATCGGCTTCTACATCAGCCAGGGGGGAATTAAGATCTGTTGTAGTATAATCAAGATTCGTAAGTTTCCTGAAGCGCTTATAAAAAGCCTGTTCCGGTGCAAAATGCAGCACTTTTAGCCTGTCCTTAAAGAAACTTGTTTCCCGCTGTAGATAAAGCCATAGTAGGCGGTGACGCTCCAGTGATAAGGTAGAAGGAGAAAGCACATTTTCCCTTTGCTTTTCATACCCGTAAGGCAAAAACTTTGAAAACGAATTCCCATCTATGGGATCTGTATAGCGCCTGCCTTTAAGAACAAGCTTTAGAAAAGGGCGGACAACATAGCTAAGCCTTATTAGTAAAGGTCGTGGAATGTTGTTAAGAACTGTTTTAAACAATCGCTTCATTCAGGCAAAAGTACTCTTCTCTCCCAAACCGGCAATTCTATTTTTATAATTCTGAAGCAGAGACATGGATCAAACTTCAATATCTCCCCAGTTTTCTCCGGATTTTATTCGGTACAACTGCATTTCAGAAACTCCAAATTGTTTTGCCAGTACCTTTATGCGGGTCTTGCGATTTGGGTCCAGTAATTTTTTCTTCAGGATAACGGCCTGCGCATAGCTGAGTTTGGAATAGGAAACTACTTTCCTAAGCTTTCTTTTGTGTTTGTTTTCTTTTACACTAGGGCTGTGATACTGGTGTTCCACCCATTCATCTTTAGTAGCCCAGGCAAGGTTTGAAACCTTATTATCGTCCTTTTCAAAATTTTTGTGGATCACATATTTATCCCCTTCTTTTTTCTTCAAAAAAAGTTCGGCAACAACGCGATGAACATAATACGTTTTGCTTTTGCCATTTTTAAGCCTTACCGCAAAATTAAGGTATCCGCCAACCTTGCCACCTTTCATCAATTCCCCATCGGGATTTTTAAGGTAACTAATTACCCTTCCATAGTTCGAAACTTTGTAGACAAACCTGTCCTGCCATTCTTCCTTATGAAGTTTTTTCCAAACTTCCTGTCGATAATCCTTAATCATAAATTTTAGCTCTAAATTCGTTTTCTTCTGTGCTTTCAATACCCAAAGCTTCGTAGATATACTTGAAAGTGGAAAGTAATTCTGGTCTTCCGTCTACAAGAGCTACATTATGTTCAAAATGAGCGCTTGGCTGGTTATCGGCTGTAAGTATGGTCCAGCCATCGGGCAACTGCTTAATTCTTTTGGTTCCAAGGTTAATCATTGGTTCAATAGCCACCACCATTCCTTCTACAAATTTTTTGCCTTTCCCTCTCTTGCCATAATTAGGCATTTCAGGATCTTCGTGCATTTTTCTGCCAAGGCCATGCCCAACTAATTCCCTCACAACACCATAACCATGCTGTTCAGTATAATTTTGGATGGCAAAAGCAACGTCCCCCACACGGTTCCCAATACGAAATTCCTTTATGCCTTCATAAAGGGATTCCTTGGTGACCTGCAGGAGTTTACGTGTTTCCGGAGCAACCTCTCCCACCTCAAAAGTGTAGGCATGGTCTCCATAAAATCCGTTCTTTAATGCGCCACAGTCAATGGAAATTATATCACCTTCTTCCAAAGGTTTGTCGTTGGGAATTCCATGAACCACCTGCGCGTTGGGGCTCATGCATAAAGAATTCGGAAAATCATACAAACCCAGGAATCCGGGTTGTGCGCCATGATCACGAATGTGTTCTTCCGCAATTTTGTCAAGCTGTAGGGTAGTAACACCGGGCTTTATCTCCGGAGCCAGAACGCCAAGAGTTTTAGAAACAATGAGAGCACTTTCTCTTATTATTTCAATCTCTTCTTGTGTTTTGGGTATTATCATAACTTGTTTTTAAGCCGGTCCAGAAGGCCCGGTTTATTTTTCTTTTTCTTTTTCAGAATCAATCCCGAAGGCTTTTGCTGTGTGAGCGTTTGGTATATTTCTCCCCAGCCAAGAAGTCCTCCAAGGTTACGGTCGTCAATAAATATATCTGCAAGAATTTTTCTGCTTATACTTCTGTCAAATTCTTCTTCTGGATAACTCTTATTAACAGCATAAAACGTTATTCCTTTTCTCTTGCAAAAAGCCACGGCTTCCTGCAATTTTTCTCCATGCCTGTAAGTCCAAAGGATTAAAAGATGTCCTTCTTCCTGTAATTTTTGCAGTGTCTCAAAAGCAAAGAGCATGGGTTTTCCAATCTCAGGATATTGATTTTCCACAAGAGTACCGTCAAAATCTACTGCGATTGTCAAAGATTTCCGCATATTTTAAAGCTTAAAAAGAGAGAAACAAGGTTCTCCTGCTTTTTTATTCTGCATAAGGATTTGTATATTCTTGGCCACTCACAATCTTAGCAATATCTTCTTCAAGGCTTTCCTGCGGATATTCTACAAACCTGTTAACTTCTTCTCCGTCTTTATAAAAAATAACTGTAGGTACACGTTTAACGTCTAAACCCTCCTCTAAATTGCCTGGGGTAGATTTACTTCTGTCCACTGCAATCACATCTAATTTCTCCAAATCATAACCTGCTTTATCCAAAAGTTTGAAAACTTTTGGGACCTCCCGCCGGCTATCTGGGCACCAGGTGCCAAAAACCATCTTGATCTCATAATCTGAAATATAATTATCTATGGTTTCCATTATATCTTCTGAAGGTTTATAATCTTCATACCCCTGATGAAACCAGGTGGCATAGGGCTCTTCTTCCAGATCTTTTTTGCTCACTTCCCCCAGCAGCATTCCCTGCTGTTCTGCATGGTTTGTTTCTGAGATCGCATTGGAGTTGTTTTCTGTATTGGTATTAGCACTGCTGCAACTAAGCATTATCAATAGAAACAGGCCTAAAAAATTACTCATATAAATAAATGTTAGGTTACACCAGGGATTCCTGGGTCATTAATTCGGGCTTTTCAATTCCCATTAGTTTTAATATAGTCGGTGCAATATCTCCCAGTTTACCGCTTTTGATGGATTTAACATCATTATCTAAAAGAATAAGGGGTACAGGATTGGTAGTATGCGCCGTATTTGGGCTGCCATCTGGATTTATCATGGTTTCGCTGTTACCGTGATCTGCAATTACAATTACCGCATAGCCGTTGTCCATAGCAGTTTCGGCAACATCTTTTGCACATTCATCTACCGTTTCGCATGCTTTTACGGCAGCTTCAAAAACACCTGTATGGCCTACCATATCTGGATTCGCAAAATTGAGACATATAAAATCTGCCGATTTATCTTTTAATTCAGGAATTATTTTATCTCTTATTTCATATGCGCTCATTTCTGGCTGCAGATCGTAAGTCGCCACCTTGGGAGAATTACACATAATCCTGCTTTCGCCCTTAAAAGGTTTTTCCCTTCCGCCGGAAAAGAAAAAGGTAACGTGTGGGTATTTTTCTGTTTCGGCAATGCGTATTTGTTTTTTTCCGGTATATTCAAGGACCTCGCCCAAAGTGGTTTTTATATTATCCTTTTTGAAAACAACATTCACGTTGGTGAAATTATCATCATACTTTGTTAAGGTCACATAATACAGCGGCATTTTCTTCATGTCGTACTGCGGGAAATCTTGCTGGGTAAGTGCCTGGGTAAGTTGCCTGCCCCGGTCTGTCCTGAAATTAAAGAAAATCACCACTTCTTTTTCCTTTAGCGTGGCAACAGGATTCCCATCATCGTCAGTCATTACAATGGGCTCAATAAATTCATCACTGGTGTCGTTATCGTAGCTGCGCTGTACAGCTTCTGCAGCATTGGTGGTTTTGTAACCTTCTCCTTTGGTAATAAGATCATAGGCCTTTTTTACTCTTTCCCAGCGCTTGTCACGGTCCATGGCAAAATACCTCCCAATTACTGAAGCCAGTTTGCCGTTGGTTTTTTTCAGGTGCTCATCAATCTCTCTGATGAAATCTTTTCCGGAATGTGGATCTACATCCCTGCCATCAGTAAATGCATGTACATATTTATCTTTTACTCCAAATTCCTCAGCTGCGGTAAGCAAACCCTTCAGGTGGTTAATATGGGAATGTACGCCACCATCACTTAACAGTCCCATAAAGTGTACAGGTTTATTATTCTTAATGGCGTAATTAAAAGCTTCCTGTAAGACGGGTTCATCTTTCAGCGAATTATTTTCCACGGCCATATTTATTTTTACCAGGTCCTGGTAAACCACGCGGCCAGCCCCAAGGTTCATATGTCCAACCTCGCTGTTTCCCATTTGTCCTTCCGGCAGTCCAACATTCATCCCATCTGTACGCAATTGTGCATGGGGGTATTTTTCTATTATGGAATCAAAAAATGGAGTATTCGCTTTTGCAATGGCAGATATTTCCGGATCCTGGGTCATGCCCCAGCCATCCAGTATCATGAGTAAAACCTTTTTATTCATCTTGAAGTTTTCAAATTCGGGCGTAAAGATAAAAACAATACACCGGGCTATTAAATATGCGCCTATAATGTTTTATTAAAAAAGGCCCTGAATTCGCAAAACTTTTACTTTTTCTGCTCTAAAATTTTAACATTATAAAGTGCATTCGCAGACAATAATTACAACTGCATTCCGTTTTTGATAAAATTCAAAAAGGTGCTAACTAGCTGTAATTTAGCAATTAAATGTTAAAATTAGGGAAATTAGGGTCTCCTCAGGCAATTAAGCAATTTTTTTTGTATGTTGGCACAACCTTTGGAATTTATTAACAGACTTTAAATCTTAAAATCTCTTTTATATGACGTATCGATTCCTGACTGTGGTAGCTGTATTGTGTTTCTCTTTTGCTTTCAGCGCTAAAGATAAATTAAATGAAGAAGAAAATAGAAATGATTCCAGGTCAGTACTAGTAGTAGATGCCCTTTCAAAAAAAGCCTCTGTGGGTTTTGAAGAAAAGGTAAGTAATACTTATAATGCTTTTATTGAAAATAATGCAAACATGCCGGCTCCCGGGGTTTTTGAAGAAGGGATGAAAGGCTACTATAAATTAGAGAAAGAAGGACTGGTTAATAAAAAGATCCTTACTATTATAGATTTTGATCTCTCCTCTAAGGAAAAGAGAATGTGGATACTGGACATGAAGAACCAAAAGGTACTTTTTAATACCTTCACTTCTCATGGGAAGAATACCGGTGGGGAATTTGCAAGAAACTTTTCAAACACGCCTAATTCTTTACAAAGCTCTCTGGGATTTTATGTTACTGGCGAAACCTACTACGGAAAAAACGGTTTGTCCTTATTTATAGACGGAAAGGAAAAAAGATTTAATTCCAATGCCCGTAAAAGGTATGTGGTTATTCACGGGGCAGATTATGCCACTCCGGCATTTATTCAAAAATACGGAAGGCTTGGCAGGAGCTACGGCTGCCCGGCGGTTCCTAATAATCTCGCAAAAGACCTTATAAATACCATTAAAGGAGAATCTGTGGTTTATATTCACAAAAATTCTAAGAATTACCAGGAAAAATCGTCCTACCTGAATTATCCTACGGTGTAATTCCGGAAAAGTTTAGTGTTAATTGAAAAGTCCCGCCACATGGTGGGATTTTACTTTATAAGCGTTTATAAATTTTTTCATCGGTATCATAAATATCTTCAGTAAAATAGGTGCCGTTGTTCTCTCTCCAGGCGGTCCAGTAAAGATGGTAGACCTTCACCGGCTGGGTGACCTGTATTTTAGTTGTTTTTCCTGAAGCGATAATACTATCAATTTTTTCTGAAGAATAATTCTCCCGGTTGTTCAGGAGATATTTTGATAATCCAATGGCATCCTGAACCCTTACGCAGCCCGAGCTTTGCGCCCGCGAGTTCTTTTCGAAGAAAGCCTTGGAAGGAGTGTCATGTAGATAAATCAGGTACTGGTTTGGATAAATTATCTTTACCCTTCCTAATGGATTTGTTCTGCCGGCTTCCTGCCGGTACGTGTAATTTAATGCTTCGGCAGCATTCCAGTCAATAGTAGAAGGATCTACTGGTTCTCCCGCGGCACTGTAAACCTTAAGATTGCGGTTTCTCAGGTAAGCGATATTTCTGGCCGCTCCCGGGATCACATCATTCTTTTTAATTGTAGGAGGGATAGTCCATGTTGGATTGTAAACCACATATTCAATTTCATCAGAAAAAACGGGTGTTTTCCTGGCCTGCACTCCCACCATTACTTTGTGTTTTGCTACGGTATCGCCATCTCGTACCACCGTAAGTTCAAAATCTGGAATATTTACCATAATATAGTGATTTCCAAAATCCCTTGGAAACCATCGCCATCGCTCAAGATTTGCCAAAATTTGTTTCCGCCGGTCTGTTTGGGTTTTATTTAAATTCCTGATGGTGCTTCTGCCAATAATGCCATCTATTTCCAACCCATATTTCTGCTGAAAATTTTTTACCGCGTCCTGAATACCGGTAGTATAAGCCGTTGTCGAATCTTTTTCTACGGAAAAATCCAGTTCTTTCAGTCTTTTTACCACGGAAGGGATCCTGGGATCATTTTCACCGGGTTTTATGGTGGGCCCTTCATTAACAGTAGTGATATTTTCTTCTGAAGTTGAAGCATATTCGGCCAAAGATTTTTTTAGCCCTGAATATACCTGATGATGCGGTTTAACTGAATTTAATGTTTTAGTAATTGAAGCTTCTGAGAATGTCTCTTTCATTAATTGCGGAATATTAATACTGTCTTTCTTAAGATCCCAGATTTCAAATAACTCTTTTGGATTTAGCTTTCCGTAGTATAGATCGTGCAGAAGGCGGTAAAAAGAATCGGTTAATAGTATTTCCAGTTGTCCTTTTTCCTGTTTATCCAGATTTGCAGGATCTGCCAGGGATTTTTTTAGGTATTCAAAATGATAATCTGTGGGATCTAGCCCTTCTTTAGAAATAGATTGAACATTTTCCAACAGTTCTTTCCGCAGTGCTTTATTTTTCCAGGCCGGCGCGAAATTTTGAGATTTATAATATTTGGCTACCGCTTCAGGATTAGCTAATTTCAATTCCCCTGCTTTGGTTGCATCTAAAAAAAAATCTGCGATTATAGAGCTTTCTGCAAGGGGATCAATGGTTTCTTCCCTGGTTCCCGGTACTTTTTTTAGAAAATCCTGATCTTCTTTTTCATTTTTACAGGAAAAGAGCATAGATAATACAAAGACGGTCAAAAAGCGGGTTCTATAGCGGAACATACTAAAGGTTTAGGAGATTCGAGAAAATGGCAGAATAAAAAAAGGCTTCAATATCTTGAAGCCCTTACATCACTATAGGAATTGTACCTTTCAAATTGTACTTCAGCAAAGGGGCACAGCGGATCAATTTTGAGGTTCTTTTCACGCGCAAATTCCACCGCTTTTTTAACCAGGCTGGTAGCTAATCCCTGCCCTTCCTTTCTACGATCTACTTTGGTATGGTCTATAACAATTATATTGTTTTCCTGTTTTTGATAGGTGAGTTCAGCAATTATTCCTTTTTCCCCTTCAATATAGAACATTCCCCTGCTGTCGCTTTCCTTGTGTTTAATTTCCATAGGCTACTTTTTTTGAATGCCATCCACTATGCCATATTCCAGGGATTCTTCTGCGTCCATCCAGTAATCGCGGTTAAAATCCTTAAGCACCCTTTGATATTCCTGCCCGCAATTCTCAGCAAGGATCTGGGCACTTAATTCTTTGGTTTTAAGGATTTCATTTGCCTGAATTTCAATATTCGAAGCCTGTCCTCTCGCACCACCGCTTGGCTGATGAATCATTACCTTTGCGTGTGGCTGTATAAACCTCCTGCCTTTGGTTCCTACAGAAAGTAAAATAGAGCCCATAGAGGCTGCTAATCCTGTACAAATAGTAGAAACAGGACTGTTAAGGGATTTAATAGTATCATAAATAGCAAAACCATCGGTCACGTAACCTCCCGGGCTGTTTATAAATAATTGTATTTCTTCATCTCCGTCCAGGTCCAGATACATCAAACGATCTATTACATGTTTTGCAGTTTTATCGTTTACCATTCCCCAAAGAAATACTTTGCGTTCCTTAAGGAATTTAGCATCTATTAAATCCTGAATTTTACCGGTTTTATCTTTCATATCTGTTATAAATATTATCCAATCTAGTTCAGGCTAAAAATATGATTATTTTAGCAGAAAACTCCTTTATGCAACCGGCATTTAACAAGATTTTAAAAGAAGATATAGACAGTATTATTCCATTTATCCAGAAGCTTTCTCAGGAGGAAATCCATGAACAGCTGCTAAAGCAAAGATTCAGGGAAATGCTTGATCAAAACTATGAATGTTTTGGTATTTATGTGAATGAAAAAATGATTGGGATATTTGGGCTTTGGTTCATGACGCGCTATTATGCCGGCAGAAGTTGCGAGCCGGACCATATTTTTATTTTGGAGGAATATCAAAATAAAGGAATAGGGAAGCAGCTCCTGGATTTTATACATAATTATGCCAGGCAGAAAAATTGCGAAACTGCAGAGTTAAACAGTTATGTACAAAATTACCGCTCTCACAAATTTTATATGAATGAAGGCTATGTGATTAAGGGGTATCATTTTTTAAAAAAGCTATAAGTTTTTTTGGAAGTTGAAAAACTTAAACTTTATATTTGCAGTGCAAAGGCGGGAGTAGCTCAGTTGGTAGAGCGTCAGCCTTCCAAGCTGAATGTCGCCGGTTCGAACCCGGTCTCCCGCTCGAGAAATCAAAACCTCTTCAGAAATGGAGAGGTTTTTTTTGTTTTCGAATTTCACTTCGGAAAAAGACCGGGGGAGAAGCCTGTCCCAGGTTTATTGAGGGGAACCCGGCCTGGCGA